>CAZDYP010000106.1:0-10777 GCA_964509505.1 uncultured Anaerolineae bacterium
AACTCTTCGGTCTTCTCACCTGTCGCCGTTTCTTTCTGCTGATACGCGATGACGATGGGGCCCGTCATGCGATACATCACGGGCGTGGAGGCGCTGCCGCCAAAGCCGACGTTGATTTTCCAGCGAATGACATCGCGGGGCTTGACGAGATGCGCTCCTTGTTGGGACAGCAGTTGAACTCCTGCCTTATCTGTGTGGGAGGCTAACTCACGCAACGGCGAAATGTCGTCCAACACCCAGAACGAGCGTCCATGTGTTGCCGCGATCAGATCGCTATCCTTGAGGTGCAAATCGTGAATGGGCGCGACGGGGAGATTAGATTGCATGCGTTGCCAATTCGCGCCATCGTCAAATGACACATACACGCCCGTTTCTGTGCCAGCGAACAACAAGCCGCGCTGCGCAGGGTCTTCCCGAATCACGCGAGTGAACTCGCCATCAGGAATACCATTCGTAATCTGCGTCCACGTCTTGCCATAGTCATTCGTCTTGAACAGATACGGTTTGGTGTCGTCGTGCTTGTAGCGTGTCGCGGCCACATACGCCGTTGCTTTGTCGTGCGCCGATACGTCAATGATGCTAATGAGCGCCCACTCGGGCAGGGCTTGCGGCGTGATGTTCTCCCACGTCTTGCCGCCGTCGCGTGTGATATGTACGAGACCATCGTCGGTGCCTGCCCACATCACACCCTGCTCATGTTTTGATTCTTCGAGCGCGAAGATAGTGCAATACATTTCCGCGCCCGTGTTGTCGAGCGTGATGGGGCCCCCTGATTTTTGCAGCTTGTCGGGATCGTTGCGCGTGAGGTCGCCGCTCACTTCGTCCCATGATGCGCCCTCGTTGCGCGAGATCAACACTTGGTTGCCCGCGATGTAGAGCGCGTTCGGATCCCAACGCGAGAAGAAGATGGGAAACGTCCATTGGAAGCGATACTTATGCTCAATCGCGCCATACGCCATGCCTGTGATTTCGGGCCACGCGTTGATGGGACGCTCTTGATCGGTGAGGCGATTGTAATGGATGAGACGACCGCTGCCCGCGCCGCTGCCAATCGCGCCCGCCACGACGATGTTCGGATTGTCGGGCTTGATGGCGATGTAGCCACTCTCGCCGCCGCCTGGCTCTAGCCATTCGAGCTCGGTGATGGCGCCGCGTGTCGAGAGACTGGGAATGCGAATCGCCGTGTTGTCTTGTTGCGAACCATAGATGCGATAGGGCATGTTGTCGTCGGTCGTGACATGATAGAACTGTGCGGTGGGTTGATTGTAGAGCGTTGACCACGACTCGCCGCCGTTGAACGACACACACGCGCCGCCGTCGTTGCCTTCGATCATGCGCTTCGGATTCTTCGGGTCAATCCACAGACCGTGATTGTCGCCATGCGGCGTCTGCATTTCGGTGAACGTCTTGCCCGCGTCAATGGACTTCCACATACCGTAATCGAGAATGTACACGGTGTCCGCATCCACGGGGTCAGCGAAGATGTGCATATAATACCACGGCCTGCCGCGCAACTCGCCTTGCTCGCTCAGGCGCTGCCACGTGTCGCCGCCGTCATCGGAGCGAAAGCACGCGCCGTCTTCGGCTTCGATGATCATATAGACGCGCCCCGCTTTCGCAGGCGAGGCATCAATGCCCATCTTGCCAAGCACACCCTTTGGCAACCCTTGATGACGCGTGATCTCTTGCCAGGTGTCGCCGCCATCGGTGGAGCGATAAATGCTGCTGTCGGGTCCGCCGCTATTCAGCTTGTATGGGTAGCGTTGTGCTTCCCAAAATGTCGTGTAGAGAATGCGTGGATTGTTCGCCTCCATCGTCAGGTCAATCGCGCCCGCCTTCGCGCTTCGGAACAAGACCTGTTGCCAGGTCGTGCCGCCATCGGTCGTGCGATAGACGCCACGCTCTTTGTTCGGACCCCACGCGTGACCGAGCGCGGCGACATATACGAGGTCGGGATTCGAGGGATGAATGCGGACTTTGGCGATGTGACGAGTATCGCTGAGTCCCATGTTCCTCCATGTCTTGCCGCCGTCGGTAGATTTATAGACGCCGTCGCCATGCGAGACGTTGCCGCGAATGTTCGTCTCGCCGGTGCCAACGTAAATCACATTCGGGTCGGAGGTCGAGACGGCAATCGCGCCCACAGCCGATGTCTTGAAGAACCCATCGGAAACGTTGTGCCACGTCCAGCCACCGTCGGTCGTCTTCCAGACGCCGCCTGCGCATGCGCCGAAGTAAAACGTCATCGCGTCGGTGGGATGTCCCGCGACGGCGCCAACGCGTCCCCCGCGATGCGGGCCAGCGAGACGCCATTCGAGCGAGTTCAGATACTTTGAATCAACCATAGAGTTTTCTCCTCATAGAGATATGGGAATTGGGATAGCTGTGTAAAACGGGATGCGTGTGATGCCAGTCAGCCTTACCAAATGTTACCTACATCAATTTGGTTGCCACAGTAAAACGTCATCGCGTCGGTGGGATGCCCCACACCGGCGCCAACGCGCCCACCGCGATGTGGCATACGTGAAACGTGACTTTTACTGCTCCTCCAATTGTGCCTCACAGAGTTTCAGGATGGCATGAAGCATGCCTCACTGAAACGATGAACAGCTCACCTTTTGTGTCGGGCCCTGTTGCGGCGGCGTAGCAGAAGAATTTTTGTATTAGCGCTGATTAGCTCCACGAGCCAAGATACATTACAGCGTCGGCATCGAAGGCAGCGTATCGGATACTGTGAGCACGTCGCCTTTCACCGCAAACTTGACGGCGTTCTTGTTGGCGCGTTTCACGTCGTACATCAAATCGTCCGCGCCTTTCAAGAGCTCGTCCACGGTGTGCGGCGGACGCATGTACGTTACGACGCCGATGCTGAGCGTCACTCGCCAACCAAAATGGCGCAGCATTGCCGTCAGCTCGTGTTGAATGCGCGCCAGCGCCACTTGCGCCGCTTCGGGATTGGTTTCAGGGAACAAGATGGCGAACTCGTCGCCGCCGAGACGCGCCACCGTGTCCACGACGCGCATGTTCCGCTGCAGCGTGCGCGCAATCAGGCGCAGCAAGCTGTCGCCTTCGTTATGTCCCAATTTATCGTTGACCGTCTTGAAGTCGTCCACATCCAAATAGGCGACGGTCAAGGGGCGTTTGTGCCGATGCGCTTGATAGAGCGCCGTTTGCGCCGCGTCGAAGAATGCCCGCCGATTAGGCAGTTCGGTGACGTGATCGGTGCGCGCAAAATCTTTTTCGCGTTCCAAGGTGTGACGCAGCGCCGTCAGAATGCGCGCTACGACCAGTAAGACCACCAGCTGTGTCACGGCGTTCCATAGGAGTGTGAAAGGAAAGTCTATGAAGGGAAGGGCGCCTAACCAATTGGCAATCAGCAATGCCAACATACTACTAGTGGCTATCAGTATGGCGGCTTCCAACCCTGCCACCCACGCCACCATTGCCGTAGGAAAGAGATAAAACACAAGCACATCGGGACCTGCAAGGTAATCGAGAACGCCGAGCAAGACAACCAAACTCAATCCGCCAAACAGGATGCGCGCTTTCGATTGTCGTTCGAGATAATGCACAAAATTTTTCATGGTGTCGTTCCTGCGGTGCGCCAGTCGTGCGCCCAGGCGCGCCCGTCGCGCGCTAAGAGTTCATCAGCTTGATAAGGTCCCCATGTGCCTTGCTCGTAGATGGCGAGCGGCGGCGCATGGGGACTTTGCCAACCGGCGATAATCGGATCCATCAACGCCCACGATAATTCAATTTGATCGTTGCGCGTGAACAACGCTGCGTCGCCGTGCAGCGCGTCGAGAATCAGCCGCTCGTACGCTTCGGGAATAGCGCGCGCGCCAAACGATTCTTCGTAATGAAAATCCATGTCAACCGAGCGCATCGTGGCTGTGGTGTCAGGCACTTTCGCTTCGAAGCGCAAATGAATGCCTTCGTTCGGTTGCAATGACAACGCGAGCATGTTCGGCGTCAGAACTTGCTCGGGCGGCATGGGAAACATGACGTGCGGTGGGCGCTTGAATTGGATGATGATTTCGGTGTTCTTCGCCTTCAACGCTTTGCCCGAGCGCAGATAGAACGGCACGCCGTGCCAGCGCCAATTGTCAATGAACAACCGCAGCGCTGCATACGTCGGCATTTGCGAATTGGGCGCGACGCCTTCCTCGTTGCGATAACCCAGATATTGTCCGCGCACCGTGTTATCGCGCACGGCTTTGCCGTTGATGGGACGCACCGCGCTCAATACTTTGACACGCTCGTTGCGTTGCGCGTCGGCTTGAAACGAGGCGGGCGGCTCCATTGCCACGAGCGTCAGCAGCTGCAAGAGGTGATTCTGAAACATGTCGCGCAACACGCCGACGTTATCATAAAATTTGCCGCGATGCTCAACGCCGACTTTTTCTGCGACCGTGATTTGCACGTGGTCAATGTAGTTGCGATTCCAAATCGGCTCGAAGATGGAATTGGCGAAGCGAAAGACAAGCATGTTCTGCACAGTCTCTTTGCCGAGGTAATGGTCAATACGATAGATTTGTTTTTCGTCAAGCGTCTGATGCACGGCATGGTTCAAGGCTTGCGCCGATTTCAGATCGCTGCCGAACGGTTTTTCGATGATGACGCGTCGCCAGCCTTCGCCCTCGTCAATCATGCCCGCTTCGCCCATATCTGCGATGAGGTCGGCATAGATGCTGGGCGGCGTCGAGAGATAATAGAGCCGATTCGCTGCGCCGCCCTCCATAAAATGCAATTGTGCGGCGAGGGGACGCAAATCAGGCGCAGGCGTAGACTCTGTGGCGATGTAAAACAACCGCTCCGCAAACTTCGCCCATTCTTCATCCTTGAATGGGTACTCCGCGTATTTATCTATCCCTGCGCGCGCCGCTGCGCGAAAAGCGTTATCGTCTATTGCCGTGCGCGCCGTGCCGACGACTTGAAAATTCACGGGCAGGCGTCCCTTGCGAAACAAACTGAACAAGGCGGGGATCAGCTTGCGTTGTGTCAAGTCGCCCGATGCGCCAAAGATGACGATGGTTGTCGGATGACTATTCGAGTTTGAGTTCGAGTTGGTGTTCATCAGTCGCTCCCAGACCAAGTATCGGATGTGGTCAGTATTCAGTGTTCAGTGAACAGTGAACCGTTAGCAGTGACTCGTCTTCACCATTCACTGATTGTGCTGCAAAGGCAAGCTCACGACTTGCCCCGTTCGACTCGAAAGAAATGCGGCTTGCGCCAACTCGACCGCTGCGCGTCCATCGGTGCCTGTGACCGCCGGCGCGCGTTGCTCGCGTATCGCATCCACAAACTCTTGGTTCTGGGCGGTGAACGAACGCAAACGCACAGGGTCAACGGGGTTGAGCGAGTCGAATGGCTCTTGCACGGCAACGCGCTCCCATTGTCCATCGGGCAGGCTCACATCAAGATGTGTGTAGCCGTCGAAATCCATCAAGCCCTGCGCGCCGATGACTTGTGTATGGAACGTGCTGTTGGGGAATGTCGCCTGCGGCGTCTCCATGCACACCCACAGTTGCCCGCTTACGCCATTCGCAAACATCACCTGTGCTTGTATCGAGAGTGGCGTGGGGAACGATGGATTGTAGGCTTGTGTGTGCGCGAAGATGCGCGTCGCGTCGCTGCCTGCAACCCAGCGCATCATATCGAAGTTGTGAACGATTTGACTCGTCAACAAATTGCTGCCCATTGGGTCGAGATAAAACGGGCGCGCGCGCAACACGTCATCCGACCATTTCGCCGCGAGCATGGATTCGACGCGCACCATCCACACCCGCCCGATGCGCCCTTCGTTCAGCAATTGCTTCATGCGTTGATGAATCGCGCGATAACGCTGACTCTGCACTTGCATCAGCAGCACACCTGCCTCCCGACAGATGTTGATGAGTGCGTCACACTGCGCCACATCGGGCGCCATCGGCTTCTCGACGAGCAGATGCTTGTGGGCTTGCGCCAATACGCGCGCTTGTTCAACGCGCACTTGGTCAGGCGTCGTGATGATAACCCCATCTACATCGCGGCGCGCGGCGAGGCTTTCGAGTGATGGCTCGTGCGCGACGCCATAATCGTGCGCTAACTGTGATGCGCGCGCGCCGACGGCAATCGCAACCAGCTGGCAGCCTTGCACGTACTTGGCGAGCGTCTCAGCATACGTGCGCGCCATCAACCCAGCGCCGATGATGCCGATACGGATCATGCGAGCTGAAGTCATAGTGATTGATGAGTAATGAGTAAAAAGAATGAGCGCTCACTAGCGAAGGTGCAAATTACTCATTACTTTTTCTCTTTAGCTACTTACATTTCGAGCGCGAGTTGCCGAATCGCTTTCAGCGGGTTCGCGCCCAAGTGAATACGCACCACGCGCCGTCCATGATTCACCAGCGATTGATAATCGCCGACGGCTTGCGCGGCGGCGAGCCCTGCAAATGAGTAGTTCGTGTTGGGCACAGGCACATCCTCGCCCCAGTCCGCGACGAGCTGCACGAACAAGCCGTTGTTTGCGCCTCCCTTGTGCAACTGCCCTGTCGAATGCAAGAAACGTGGGCCATAGCCCAACGTGTTCGGCAGATGACGGCGCGTGAGCAGCGCAAGGCGCAAGTCTGCGAGTCGCTCATCCATTTCGTCGTTGCCATCCACATACGCCATGATCGCCACATAATCGCCTGCTTGCGCTTGGGCAAGGAGTCCCGCCAGTGAGCCCGTTGTTTCGATGGTCGGCAACGATCCCGCGGCTTGCATCTCGCGCATCACGGCCGCGGTGTGGTCTTTGCTCTCTTGCACGTTAGGTTGATCGAAGGGCTGAATGCCGATGATGGCGCCCGCTACTGCCGTTGCAAATTCCCAACGGAAAAATTCTGTGGCTAGATCGTAATGGTCGCGCAATGTCATTCGCAACACGGGCTGGCCCGCTTTCTCCAATGCTGTGGCGTGGCGGTCAGTTTCGGCGTTGTCGTCGCCATCCAGACGCAGATACGCAAACACGCGATCCTTGCCATAGAGCCGCGTAGGCACGAGCGGTTCGAGCGCAATCGGCAAGATGCCTTTGCCTTCTTTGCCTGTGCTTTCCGCAATGAGTTGTTCTGCCCACAAACCAAACGACGCGATGGCAGGTGACGTGATGAACGTCACTTTGTCGCGGCCTGTTTTCGCCAACGCGCCCAGCGCCGCGCCGAGCCATGCGCCATGGTTATCGGATGATGAACGCGCGCACACGTGTCCCATCGCCACGCCGCGCGCCAACAATTGGGCGACATCCACCCCCATCAACGCCGCTGGTACCAGTCCGAAATATGACAACGCCGAGTAACGTCCGCCAATGTCTGATGGATTGAGGAACACGCGACGAAAGCGATGCGATTCGGCTAAATTTTGCAGACTCGTATCGGGGTCGGTGATGGCGATGAAATTCTCGCTTGCAGCATCGCCTTTTGCTTGCATAACCAGCGCGTAACAATGTTTGAAGAACGACAACACTTCAATTGTGCCGCCTGATTTGCTCGACACGATGAAGAGTGTGCGCGCAGGCTCAATCGCGCGCGTGATGCGCCGCACCCACGCAGGCACGGTTGAATCGAGGACATGCAAGTGTGGATGGTTTTTCTGTGCGCCGAAAGTTGTGCGTAACACTTCGGGCGCGAGGCTGCTGCCGCCCATGCCGAGTAAAACGACATCCTTGAAACCTGCATGGCTAATTTCATCGCTAAACGCTTTCAGCTCCTGAACCTTCTCTGTCATGGTCTCTGCAACGGTCAACCAGCCGAGACGGTCAGTGATTTCGCGCGGGTTGGGTTTCCAGACTGTGTGGTCTTTTGCCCAGATACGCGCAACGATATTTTGCTGTTGCAATTCTTTGAGCGTGGCGTCAACGTCAACCTGAGTGATTGAATTGGGGTTACTCATCGCACTCTCCTTTGAGGAAACTAAAAGAGGATTTGGACGCGCACAACGAGGACAATCTTACACGGTTATGGGGCAAGGGGCAAGCAGGTTGACAAGCGGGCGCACCGTCTATGAGGGCATGGTGAAGTCAGCCACTAAGGGAAAATGATCCGACGCGCGTTCAGTAGGTGGCGTCGTGATGATTTCACATCGCTCCAATCGTTGCGCCAACATTGGATCGGCGAAGATGTAATCGAGTCGCGCGCTCGGCGCTTGCGGCATCCAGGTTAGCCCCGCGTCGTGTGGATGCAAATGGCGAAAGCAGTCGGTGTAGCCTGCGCGTGTGATTGGCCTCAACGCGAAACGCGGCACCCATCGTCCTTGTAACCATAGCCGTCGTTGAACCCTCTGCGGAAAAATGGTTGTGGCTGCGCGCTCGCCGCGCATGACAGCATTGAAGTCGCCCAAAATGAGATGCGGTTCGTGCGCTTCACGCTTCACCAGCTGCAACAACGCGCGCACCGTGCGCCACCGCGCGAACTCGTAGGGCAGGAGCATGAAGTAGGGGAGGAGGTGGACGCCAAATAATTGCAGATTAAAAATTGCAGATTGCAGATTGGGAGTTGGAATTTGGGATGCTTGCGCGGGATTAGGGATTTGGAGTTTCACCTGAAGGATAGCTTGTGTGAAAGGGCGACGATTGTGGCTGCGCCATTCGACGACGGGGCAGCGCGTCAGCAGTGCGATGTGTTTGTCGCCGCTGCCGCGCGCCCAGAGGGGTTCATAGTGGAGTTGTTGCGCGAGCGCTGCGACGACGCGCTCATCGTCGGCTTCGTTGAGCAAGACCACATCAGGGTTCGCGCACGCAATGACTTCTGCGATGAGCGCGGCGCGCGCCGCGCCACCGTCTTCGATGTTGTAGGTCATTACACGCATAGAAAGCAACGGTAGGGCAAGTTTGCCACTTGCCTTCTGTGAGTGTGAGCAAGTTGCAAACTTGCCCTATACAAACATGTCGTGCCACAGCTGCGTCGTCAGCACACCCGTCAACGCGCGCGAATGATCGGCGCGGGCGGCGCGATGTTCATGCAGCAAGTGGGTTACGCCTGCTAGGTTGAAGTAGCCAGTCTCATGTAATGCGCTTTCGTCAATGGCGTCGCGCGCAAAGGCAGGCAGCTGCGCTTGTCGCCAAAAGAGCGCGTGGGGCGCAGCGAGTCCTTGCTTGCGGCGCAAGCGAATTGCGGCAGGCAATTTGTTTTTCATCGCCGCGCGCAACAATGGCTTCTCAAGTCCATGACCCAACTTGAACTGTGGAGGTAATTGTGCCGTGAATTCCCACAGTTTGTGATCGAGGAACGGCACGCGCGCTTCGACCGAATGCGCCATGCTCATGCGATCCACCTCGTCGTTGATGAAGTTGGGGAGGCGCGTGTGGGCTTCGCAGTAGAGGAATTGGTGGAGAGGATGGTAGTTGGTAATGGGTAATCGGTAATGGGGATTGAGGATTGGGGATTGGGGATTGGGGATTTTGAGCATGGCTCGCTCGTCGTCACTGGTGGCTTGTGACCAGAGCGCGAAGCGTGCGCTGGGATCGCTTGTGCCGTGCGCGAGGACGCGACGCCCTGCAGTGGAGCCGATGGGCAAGGTGCGCGCGATGAGGGCGCGCAGCGGTTGTGGCAGCTTCAGCCATGGACGAATGCGCGCATCGCCTATGAACCAATGATAGCCGCCAAGCAATTCGTCCGCGCCTTCACCTGTGAGAATGACCTTGAAGCCAGCTTCGTGGCACGCGCGATACAGCATATAAATCGGGATAGATGTAGCGGAGCATTGCGGAGATTCCATGCGCCGAATCACTTGTTGCCACAGCGCAAAATCGCGCAAGCCGAAATCGAGTGTGTGGTGTTCTGTGCCGAGCGCATTGGCGGCGCGTTGCGCGTGATGGGATTCGTCGTGTGTGGGGGCGTCGAAGCCAATCGAAAAGGTGTGTGTGCGTCCGCCCGACAGCGCTTGCAACCATGCGACCAGCGACGACGAATCGAGACCGCCACTCAGCAGCGCGCCAATCGGCACGTCGCTCATCAGCCGCAGTTGCACGGCTTCGCGCAACAGGCATGAAAATTTTTCGACAGCTTCATCTCGCGAGAGACGCGCATGGTTGCCATCATTCGGAAAGTGCAGTTGCCAGTAGGGGCGCGGCTTGTCTGCGCCCCTGCTATCTATAATCATCAGATGCGCGGGCGGCAACGACTGCACACCGCAGAACATCGTGTGCGGCGCGGGCAAGTAGCCCATCGCAAAGATGTGATGTAAGGCGGCAAGATTTGGCTCGCGTGTTAGATTCGCGCCGATAATGATGGGCAAGATTTCTGAGGCGAAGACGAAGCGCCCATCATGGCGCGCATAATACAACGGTTTCACGCCGAAGCGGTCGCGCGCGAGCAACAGGCGTTGGCGTGGTGTATCCCACAACGCGAGGGCGAACATGCCGCGTAAATGCGCGATGCAGTCATCGCCCCATTGCTCGTACGCATGCACGATCACTTCGGTATCGCCGTGTGTGCGGAAGACGTGACCATACGCGCGCAACTCGTCGCGCAAGGCAGGGGCGTTGTACACTTCGCCGTTGTACGTAATCCAAATTGTCTCGTCTTCGTTAGCGAGCGGGATGTGTCCGCCTGCGATATCAACGATGCTGAGGCGACGTGCGGCGAGACCGATGGGGGGTGCGAGGTAAAAGCCATCATCGTCGGGACCGCGATGCAACAAACACGACGCCATGCGTTCAAGCAGCGCGCGTTGGGGCGGGTGATGGGTGGTTAGGTCGAGAATGCCAGCGAGTCCGCACATAGAGTGAGTAATTGGTAATTAGTAATTGGAGATTAGA
>CAZDYP010000106.1:10877-17668 GCA_964509505.1 uncultured Anaerolineae bacterium
CCCGTTTCTTCACGCACTTCGCGGATCAACGCTTTGCGCAAGCGCTCGCTTGCTTTGACGCGCCCGCCGGGCAACGCCCAAGCGGATTCCGCATCGTCGGGCCCTTGTTGGCGCACAAGCAAGATGTCGTCATCCCGTCGGATGAGTGCGGCAGCGAATTGATGGAATGTCATGGTGTGGCGATAGAAGGATAAACGTAGATGGCGGTGAAGCCGTGATAATCTTCAGGGTTTTCCGCATAAGGTTCGCCATGCAGCGTGAGCCATGCGTGACCTGCGATTTTGTGTTGTCCCTCGCGCGCGCTTTTCTTTGCGCCGAAATGCACGACGACCGGCACACCCGCGCGGCGCAACAACACATAGCGCACCAGCGAGCGACGCAGGCATAAGCCCAATGGCGAAAAGTAATCGAGACCGACGGCGGCATCGGCAAGGTAAGTGATGTTGGTTGCGTCGAAGGTGATGTGTTGTCTATTGGCTTCGTCGTCCAAGTGTTGCATCAGTTCAGGCAATGCGTATGTGTTGAACCAGTGCGGCAAGGCGCGCTCGATACGCCACGCTTCGCGCAGAATTAACCGTGCAGAGCTAATTGGCAAAACCGTCAATGCTATACTGAGATGTCTCAAGCTTCGCGTTACATTCATGCGCTGCCCCAGTCCAAATAGCTACAGTATCTTCGCAAGTTGTTCCTTCGCCAACTTCTCCGCGACTTCTAGCAAATCGTTCACGATGATTTCGCTAGGCGGTCCATCCACAACCTGCTTGGCGATCTCTTGCGCGCACTCGCCAATGGTGCGTGTGCCGTCGAGCAAGTTCCAGAACGCCGTGCCAACTTCGTTGAGCGAGTAATACACGCCCGTCTTGAGATGAATCAGAATCGCTTCGCCTGCGACGATTTGGTATGAAGCGTCGGGTGAGCGGGTGAGTTTGGTGGTGGAAGCAATCATGGGATGGGTAATGGGTAATTAGCGATAAGTAATTGGTAATTGGTCATTGGTAATTTATAATCGCGCCATGTTGATTGATTTGCATGGTCTCGCCATCGCTTGCGAATCATCTGCTGAGCGTATTCGTGAGCGATGGTCACAGAGTTTTGCGTCACGCCCTCAAGTGATTGGACGCAACGCCGATATTATATTTGTCTTGAACTTGACAGAGCAGATTCCTGACGCACCTAACACGCCGCCGATTTTCACGCACGGCAACCTACTCTCTGTCCATCAACGACCGAGCGACCCAGCGACCCAGCGACCAACTGACCAAGTGACTATTCACTTCCCCCGCTTTGGCCAGCTCCGTATTGATCTTTCACACAATCGCATTGAAGGTGAGCTGGCGCCAGCCGCGCTCGACGCCTATGGTGTGTTTGAAGACGTAGTGGCGATGGGCTTGACGGCGCTGTTGCGGCGCCGTCATTTGTTTTTGATTCACGCTTTCGCCGCCGCGTATGATGGACGCGCCGTGTTACTCGTTGGCGACATCGGTTCGGGCAAGACGACGACAGGCATTAGCTTGTTGCGTGCGGGGTGGAAGTTGTTGTCGAATGATTCGCCGTTGTTGGCGGATGGCGGATGGCAGATGGCAGATGGCGAATGGCGAATGGCGGATGGCGAATGGCGAATGGCAGATAGCATGCTGACAGCGAAGTTCGCGGTGTCGAAGGATGCGGTAATGGCACTGGCATATCCAGGGTTGTTGAGTGCCTATCCAGACACGCTGCGACGATTTCCAGAGCTCGCCGCACTCCCACACCCCCATACGCCCACACACAAAACCACCTTTGCCGCCGAGCGCGTGTATCCTGATGTGTGGCTAGAGTCTGCGCCCGTGCGCGCTATCGTCTTCCCGCATGTCGCGCATACGGCGGAGCATCACGTCACGCGCCTCAAAGCGTCCGAAGCATTGCGCCGCCTCTTGCCCAACGCAATTGATCGTTGGGATACAGAGATGATTCCGACACATCTGCAACTGCTCACGACACTCGCCAACACCGCGCCTGCGTATCACGTCGAATTGGGTGAGCAAGTCGAGATGTTGCCGAGCTTGTTCAGACAACTGCTGGCTCAAACGTAAACGACATTTACTCCTTCATCGGACATGTACTTGCGGATGAGCGATTCTTCAAAAGTCGCAATGATAGCTTGTTGGAAAATGCGCTTGCGGTACGCACTGACTAAAAAGTGAATGAGTGAGCGCCGATTGATGGCATCAAGATGCTCCAAAGGTTCGTCAATCATCAAAAAATCACTGTGAGAAAAGTGATGCGCGATAATGGTGTGCAACATCACGAGCAATGCGGTCTTTTGTCCCCCACTAAACTGGCTCAACTCAAATTGCTGTCCTGACTGATTCTCTAAAATCGGCATTCCCTCACGATCTAATTGCATCTGCCACTGATTCTCACCGATGAAAGCTTCCCACACTCGTGTGACTTGACTGTAAATGGTCTGCAAATCTAGGTTTCGTTGTGTGGCCAATGTCTCTTGTGCAGCCTGATGTGCAGCGCGAAGTGAAAGCGCGCGAGTTTCTAAACGCACTAACGATTCGCTCGCTTCTTCAGGCGAAGCATAACCAAGCGACAGCAAACGACGTTGTATCGCTAGATATTCAGCTGTCTCTCTCTCCAGCTGCGCGATTTGCTGCTCTAGCGTTTCTGCTTGTCGTTGCAGTTCAGCCAACTCTTGCTGAAAGCGCGTCTGCTGCTGCTGCATCGTCTGTTGCAAGTCAGCCCATGTCACCTCTGCGCTAATGGTTTGAATGCGAATGTGTGTCAAGGCATTCCGCAATTCGCGCAACCCTGCCACCCGTTCACGTAGTCGTATTTGAGCTTGTTCGGCTTCACGCTGCCGCGCGTTTTGCTGCTGCAATTCATCTGTGATGCGCTGTAGATTGTTCTGGATGTCATGCGCAATTCGATCACGCTCGTCGCTAGTCAGTGGCTTGCCGCAGACAGGACAAGGCATGGTTTCTGTTCGCCCTGCATAAGGGTGGAGCATGTCCTGAATTCTTTGATAAGCCATTTGTTCACCTTCCGAGCGAGCCTGTGCAAGTTGACATTGCTGCACGATGTCTTGAGTCTGCGTTAGTTGTTGTTCCCATTGTGTGAACAGTGCGCTGATGGGCGTTTGTACGAGAATGACGTCAGTCTCTTGGGGTAACACGAGCGCAGCTTGCGTGAGTAATGGCGCCAAGCGCATTAAATCTGCGTGTTCACTTTGGTAACGGGTGATCACGTTTTGTTGCGTCCGCAATGCTTTCAACAATTGTTCACGGCTTGTCTCCATGTTGTGGACGTGCCGTTCGAGGTCCGCCCCGCGTCTCACTTGCAATTGTGTGAGGTCAGTCAACACCTCTTGCGTTTCTTTCATTTGACGCTTGAGCTCTTTTTCCGCCAAGTCGAGTGCATGCACGAACTCATCCATTTGTGTCAGACCGAGGACATAGCGTATCTGTAAGTCCAGAGATTTGCCCGGCGGCTGGCTGAGAAAACGAAACACGTCACCTTCTGCCATATACACGATGCGTTGTAGAAAATCGGCAGACACGCCCAGCAATTGTTCTACTTGAGCTGTCACTGCTGAATGATTCGAGGCTAACACAGCGCCTGTCTCGACCTCAATCAGTCGCGCACCTTCGGCGCGTTTAAGCGATTGTGAACGCTCAATCAAGTAAGGGTGATCTTCTACTGTAAACGATAAACGCACAGTGGCAGATTGGTCAGGCCGGCGTAACAGCTTACCACGCTCTTTCACAGTGGATGGCTCGCCTGTCAGAGCATAGGCAACTGCTTCGAGGATTGAAGTTTTACCTGCGCCATTTGCGCCCATGATGAAGGTCACGCCAGGCAACAGATTTACCTCTTTGCGCTCATACGCGCGCCAGTTGATCATTTCGACATGTGTAATCATTGTTGGCTCTTGCGGACAACGCGTGTAAGCATAGGCACGAGGTCACGCGCCGCGGCGCCATTCAAAGCCTGGTTTAATGCCTTCAACACAATTTGTTTCTCTTCATCCGCTGGAAAATTTCTTGCGGCGCGTTTGCGTTCGGTGTGGCGATACGAACGGTGACGTTCTGTTTCAATCGCTGTGACGATGGCGTCAATGAACAAGTGATGTATGTCAGTTGGCTTGGCAGTCGAACGCGGTCGCGGCTCCAAACCAATGTCCCATACGCGCATTTGTTTCGAGACTAAATCACGTAATACGCTGGTCAATGGCTTGGCATTCTTGGCGAGTCCCATTGAACGATCAGGATTTTGCATGAGGAAGTGAATACGCGCCACTGATAATGCCACAGCAGGCAACTCATCCAGTGTCCAAACCAAGATCAGCGCAAGTGTGCTTGGGTTTGCCTCAAGCAATTGCAAGTAAACAGGCAGTTGCTCGACTTGCAATTCTGGTGTGTGGTTAGGCGTGTCTTGCCATAACAGGCGAATGTCGTAATCATCCACCTGAATTAACATATCTGCGCCAGTGTTGCCTGCTAAACGATCGTCTGACAGGATACGAATGCGGTCAGTTTGTCGTGTCGCGATGAGCTCGTTAAGCAACTGATGCAGTTGTTGTTCGCTATTTTTGAGGCGTTGAGTCATTGCGGAAGTAGGCATAAGCATTCCGTATGTACTTATACATGATGGTCTCTAATGTCCCCTAATCTCCCCTAATTTCCCTCATCTCCTCACGCCGCCGCTTCCGCCGGCCCCTTATGCGTCTGCGCGTTGTACTGCACCAAATTGCGGATCAACCACGCGCGCACGTGGCGCAGCGGACCCGCACCCAGCCATGCTTTGAGTCGCCCTTCCCAGTAATGCTTGAAGTACATGTTGTGCCAACGCCAGCGCAACAGGTTGTAATAGGGCGTCAGTAGCCAATGCCCCTTTGATTTGCCGACGAACAAGATGTCGTTGATGTCGCTC
This sequence comes from uncultured Anaerolineae bacterium, assembly GCA_964509505.1. GTDB lineage: Bacteria > Chloroflexota > Anaerolineae > JACRMK01 > JACRMK01 > CAZDYP01. The sequence continues at coordinate 15,795 of CAZDYP010000106.1, forward strand.
ATCACTTGCGCTTCGGCGTCGTTCATCCATGGCGTGTTGCCGCGATTGAGGTCGAAGTCGCACCAACCTTCTTGTGATGCAGGCGGCACGAATCCCTTTGCCAATGCGTCTTCCCATAACGGCGTGCCAGGGTATGGCATATAGACGCACACCGAGCAACGCGCTTTTTCGTTGATGGCGTTCAATTGCTCAATCAAGCGAATCGTCACCAGCGCATCTTCGTGCGTTTCGGCGGGCAAGCCGATGATGAAGCTCAAGTTCGCTTCGATGTGGGGCGCGTACTCTGCCAGGTTTTTCACCGCCCATTCGATTTGCCATGCCTTCTGATCTTTGTGCATCGAATCGAGCACCGCTTGACTGCCGCTCTCCGCGCCGATGTTGACCCATTGACACCCCGTCGCTTTCATCCATTGCACGAACTCTGGCTTGAGCAGCTGACAGCGCACTTGCCCGCTCCATGGCATTCCCACTTTCTCGACCAAGCGTTGCATCGGCTTGATGCGCCCGAAGAGATAATCGTCGGCGTAATCCACCGCGTCAATGCGATAACGCTCTTTCAGCCATTGAATCTGATTGACGACGAACTCATCGGAATGCTGTCGCCACGTGCGCTTCATCACCACCTCGTTGTAACAGAAACCGCAACGAAACGGACAACCACGCGAGATATACACGGGCAACGCCCGTTTGTAGGGACCACTCTCGATGAGATAACGCTCGACGGGAATCAGCTCCCAGCGTGGCGCGTAATCGTCGAGGTTTTGGATGAAGGGACGCTCGCCATTGAAAACGGGTTGACCGTTGACCTTGTGCGCGAGACCGAAGATGTCGCTTGGTTCTCCGCGTTCCGTCTGCGCCAACATGCGCGCGAGCTCAATAGCCGTCTCTTCGCCTTCGTTGACGACGACGTAATCTACATAATCTTCCTGCAAGCATTCTATGGGCATGATGGTTGCATGGACGCCGCCCCACACGACGGGAACGCCTAGCGCTTTCACGCGCCGCGACGCCGTGATGACTGGCTTGAGTTGCGGTCCCGTGATGGTGCTGAAGCCAACGAACAATGGCCGCGCGCGTTCCACCTCGCGCACGAACTCGGTGAGATAGGCTTCGGTCTCATGGAACAATCGCACGGCGAAGCCTGCCTTGATGAGCGCGTCGGCGACGTACATGATGCCAAACGGCGGATACATGTCGCGCTCGTTGCGGAAATTGATGAGGAAGATTTCGTGATTGCTCATGCAAACCTCAGAGACTTAGATGCTCGATATGGCGTATTCGATGTTGGACAGTGGAGATGGGCGCGGACTACCCAATATCCAATATCGAATATCCCAATCCGATGATACCCCCAAAATTTTAGTCTTGCCATTGGGTGTTCATGGCACAATCGCTACTCGAAATCCTGTGCCTTGTGCGCGATACTCGCGGCTGGGTATCGTGATGCTGCACGCAGAGCGCACGTACAACTTTGTATGATGCACACTGTAACCCCACGAGCCGCCTTTCACGACATGGAAGTCAGGCAACTGCGGATTGTATAAACTGCTCGTCCATTCCCAGATGTTGCCCGCCATATCGTAACAACCATAAGGCGAGATGTTCTGTGGAATTGAGCCGACGGCAATCGGTGAGCCGTTGCGAAAATACCAACCGCTGCGCGCCCATTCACGCTTGGGTTTTACCAGCAAACTGAACAACCACGTTTCAGGACCAATGGGAAATTTTTTCTGCCAGCGCATCTCAGGACGCGGATATTCCTCGCCCCAAGGGTAGGTGCGTCCATCCGCGCCGCGCGCCGCTTTCTCCCATTGCTCCTCTGTGGGCAATGCGCAACGTGCGCCGACTTTCTGTGACAGCCAAGCGCAATACGC
>CAZDYP010000107.1:0-605 GCA_964509505.1 uncultured Anaerolineae bacterium
CTTGCTGCTCTTCATCGGCGCAACAGGCAAGAGCGCGCAACTGCCGCTCTACGTCTGGTTGCCCGATGCGATGGAGGGTCCAACACCTGTCTCTGCGCTCATCCATGCGGCGACGATGGTGACAGCCGGCGTTTATATGGTCGCGCGCTCGCATGTCCTGTTCGAGCTCGCGCACGCTACGTCATTCATCGTCGCAACCATTGGCGTGGCGACAGCGTTCTTCGCAGCAACCATCGCGCTCGTCAATCAAGACTTCAAACGCGTGCTGGCATACTCGACCATCTCGCAGCTCGGCTACATGTTCCTTGCCGTCGGCGTCGGCGCGTATGTGGCAGCCATCTTCCACCTCATCACTCATGCCTTCTTCAAAGCGTTGATGTTCTTGGGCGCGGGCAGCGTCATGCACGGCATGAACAATGAGACGAATATCCTGAAGATGGGCGGTCTCCGCAAATACATGCCCTACACCGCATGGACATTCGTGTTTGGTTGGCTCGCCATCAGCGGCATTCCACCGTTTGCAGGCTTCTTCAGCAAAGACGACATCCTCGCAGAGACGTTCCTCAACGGTTACATCGTGCATTGGGTATTGGGGCTGCTCACCG
>CAZDYP010000107.1:615-4971 GCA_964509505.1 uncultured Anaerolineae bacterium
CTCACCGCCGCGCTCACCGCGTTCTACGTCTCGCGCATCACATTCCTCGCGTTCTTTGGCAAGCGCCGCTTCGATCATCACACGCTTCATCCCCACGAATCGCCCGCGACGATGACGGTGCCATTGATGGTGTTGGCTTTGCTGTCGTTGATTGGCGGCGCGTTGTTGCGCGTGCAAGTGAGCGAAGGCGTGACGTTTGTCGGCGAGAACTCGGTCATCGGCGACTTCCTCGCGCCCGTGTTTGAAGGAGGACATCACGCAGCCGCGCCGCTTGACCTCAACCTGACGCTCACCTTGATTGGCGCATCGGTGAGCGCAGGGGTCATCGGCATCTTCAGCGCTTACGTCATCTACATTGCGCGCTGGATTCCCGCCGCGTTCCTCACAAAAATTTTCAAGCCCATTTACGCTCTCCTGTACCACAAATACTTCGTGGATGAAATTTATCGCGTGCTGTTCGTGTGGCCCGCCGTCGGTCTTGCCGAGTTGAGCTTCAAAGTGATTGACCGCGCCGTGATTGATGGCGCGTTGGTCAATGGCGCGGCGTGGCTGATGCGCCTATGGTCGCGCAGTTTGGGTTGGCTGCAAGGCGGCTACGTGCGTGGCTATGCGTTCCTTACGCTGCTCGGCGCGGCGTTGCTGGTCATCTTCTTCTTGTTCAGATTGTAATGCGATTCGTCGTGGTGCTTTCGTATGGTCATTGATTTTCTCATCATTCTGCCCATCATTATCCTCGTCATCACAGGGCTGACAGTTCTGCTCCTTGATCTGTTCCTGAGCGATACACAGCGCGACTGGAATCTCTACCTCTCGTTCTTAGGTCTTCTGTTAGCTGCATTTGCCACTAATTGGCAAGCCGCATTAGGTGAACGCAGCGCAACCTTGTCCGACATGGCAATTTTCGACGCATTCGGCTTGACCATGCAATGGCTGTTGCTCGCCATCACCGCGTTTGCGCTTGTCTTCTCGCATCACTACCTCAAGCAGCACAACCTCTTACGCGGCGAGTATTACGCGCTGATGCTGTTCGTCGCTGTTGGCGCCCTCATCATGGTCACCGCCAACGACCTCATCGCCATCTTTCTTGGACTCGAACTGCTGTCGCTCGCGCTCTACGTGCTTGCCGCTTTCGCGCGGGAACGTCCAGCCAGTGGCGAGGCGGGCATGAAGTATTTGCTGTTGGGCGGCTTCGCCTCGGCGTTTTTGCTGTATGGCATCGCGCTCGTCTTCGGCGCGTCAGGTACGACGAACCTCAACGGCATTGCAGCCTTCATGGCGCAGTGGGCAACGCAGAAAGCCACCGCGAGCGCGACGCACGTTGCCGCCGACCCATTGCCTTTAGTTGGGCTCGGTCTGTTGCTCGTCGGCTTCGGCTTCAAAATTGCCGCCGCGCCATTCCATTCGTGGGCGCCCGATGTCTATGAGGGCGCGCCGACGCCCGTCACTGCGTTCATGAGCGCAGCGACGAAGGTCGCCTCGTTCGCCGCGTTGATGCGAATTTTGTTCGTCGCGTTTAGCGAGTTGCGCCTGGATTGGGGCAACGCGCTCGCCTTGCTCGCCATTCTTACGATGACCGTCGGCAACGTCGCTGCGCTGTTGCAAACAAACATCAAGCGCATGTTAGCCTATTCGGGCATCGCGCACGCAGGTTACATTCTCATCGCGTTAGTGACTGGCACAGAGGCGGGCTTAGGCGCGGCGACTTTCTATCTCATCGCCTATTCATTGATGAACCTCGGCGCATGGATGGTCGTGCTGGCGTTGGGCGACAAAGGTGTGGAGCGATTGAACGTGGACGACTTCGCAGGCTTACACGCGCGTCAGCCATGGCTGGCGTTGGCGATGGCGACATTCATGCTCGCGCTGGCGGGCATGCCGCCGACGGGTGGGCTGATGGGCAAGTGGCTCGTGTTCGCTGCCGCCGTTCAAGAGAATTTGTTGCCGCTCGCCCTCATCGGCGTCCTCAACAGCGTCGTCTCGCTGGGCTACTACTTGCGCGTCGTAACCATCATGTACACGCGCCTACCCGATCCGGCATTCCAGCTCGCGCCTGTGACGCTTGCCTTGCGAGCGACGATTGCATTGGCATTGATTGGCGTGTTGTGGTTGGGTTTGTGGCCCACACCCTTCTTGGAATTTTTGAAAGCGGTGAGTCTGGCATGGCTTGGGTAGTTGGATTGCCAGAAGAAGGCATAATGAAAAGGCCCCGTATTGACGGGGCTTTTTTTCGCGCATTGCTATTGCTATGAAGTTTCAAAAATCGTATGGGGATGAAGCATAGGTGTAGGGCAAGTTTTTACCTTGTCTGCGTGGGCAAGTTAAAAACTTGCCCTACACCGTGTTTACCTCGCTCCCCGTTTCCCCGCTTCCCCTTCAACCTGCTTCATCCCTTCGTTCTTTTCCGCTGCCAGCGTCCCATTGCCATTCCCTGCCCCACGCACCGCGCTCTGTTCCATCGTCGCCAATGTGCGCGCCACCTCTTCAATCGCCAGACGTTGCTTACGATAGAAGTCAGATTCCGACATCGCCAACCGCTCGGCGATTTCGCGGATACGTTTGCCCTCGATGATTTTCATCCGCAAGATGTTGTACAGTATCCACTCACGCGCGTTCAAATCGGGTTCGCCCTCGGGCCGCAGCAATTCAATCGCTTCGTAGAGCACCGCGCGCAACGCCTTCGTCGGCGATAGCTCGTGCGAGTTCATCGCCTCGCGCACGACCTTCAATTCGAGCAACGGCGACTCGCTCAATTTCGGTCCGCCCCAGTAATGGTTGAGCGCCTCGCGCACCCATTGGGGAAACTCAGGCGACGTGGTTTTGTCTTCGGGTAGGCTGATCGCGTCAGTTGAGCCAACATAAGGTGTGACACTGCGATAGCGTTGCAACGATTCGAGCTCGGGGCGCAGCTCTTGCAGCGCCTCGACGATGACCGCTTGCACACGGCGATCTTCGAGCGTGCGCTCAGCTTGTCGCGCCAACCGCGCCAACGTCTGCAGCTCTTGCGGCTTGCAGTCGTCGGGCGCACCATGCGAGCCAATCGCCAACAAGCCCAACACCATGTCGCCGTTGCGATTGAACAATGGACGCAGCCAGGCGCCGTTCACGGCGACAAAATCCGCGCGTGGGGTATGCAGTATGCTTTTCACGTCCTCATCCCGCACCAGCGTCAGCACCGCACCGCGCGCGCCGACCGCAGCTTCGAGCTTCAATTGATTTTGCTCGAAGACCATCACGCATCCTTGCCGCGCGCGCGCCAAGTCGCACATCGCCGCCAAAATGTTTTCGAGCAATTGGAGAGCGTCGCTACGGGTCAGCAAGCGTTCATCAAGCCGTTGCAACCACGCCACCTCGCGGCGGTCTTCCCAATCGGACACCCAATCGAGCAGTGGCTTTGCCAACGACACGATCATCTGAAAGGCGATGATGCCGATGATCGCGGCGAAGATGACCAGCGAATCTTGCGGCAGCCCCAACACCTGCTCGAAGCGTGGCACGATGATGATCATGCCAATAGCGGCGGTGCCCATGAGCGGCGCTTGAATTAGATATTTGATGAGATTGCGCTTCACCGCACGGTCAGGCTCAATCGAACCATAATATGAGACTGCATACGCCATCATCATCATCATGGTCGCGATGCCCATGTTGCCGACGAGCGAGAGCGTCAGCACGACATTGGCAGAAAGCACTTGCCACGACCCCGCCACCAACAAGTAGGGGAACACGGCGAGCGCGGGTGCTGCAAACGAAATCAACAGATACGTCATGCGGCGACGCGACGTGACCGTGAGACAACGGTGACGCGCCCAGAGCGTGTTGCCCAAACCCCACACGAAGGTGACGACGAAATACACACCGAAAACCCAGAAATATGGTCCCGCAGCGAACTGCGGCGCAAAGGGAAAAAAAACTTCATCGCGCACGATGGTTGTGGTGTTGACGGCGAGCAGAAAGAAGACAAGCCCCATGAGATAGCTGCCGAAGGTGACGAGGCGACGCCACACCGAGAACACATTGGTCGTGCGCAGCAACGCATCAGAGAAATGCCAATACGCAGCCGGCACAAGCGCAATGCCAATCCACTGGAAGCGCAGCCAGAAGATTGCGGCTGTCGTATTCTCGCCCACGCGCGACAAAATCACGTCGCCCGCATACACCATGGCGACGAAAAACATCAACGCGACAAAGCCGCGCGCCACGGCGTTCCGCACGTTGCGCGCAGCAATATACACAAACAACGACGAAGCAATAATCACATTTGCCGACGAGGTAATCAAGTTGACGATAGCGATGACGGAGGTGAGTGTTATTTCGGACATACTATCAAGTGCCAAGTGTCAAGTGTCAAGTGTCAAG
>CAZDYP010000107.1:5071-17662 GCA_964509505.1 uncultured Anaerolineae bacterium
TCAAGTGCCAAGTGTCAAGTGTCAAGTGTCAAGCGTCGAGTGGGATCGTGGGCTGATACCTGACACCTGACACTTGATACCTGACACTTGACACCTGACATTGTTCTTTCTTCATTTCAAATTGAGAATCCACACCGCATACAACAGCGCAGCGGCAAAGGCGAAGAGCAGGCTGTCAAGACGATCCAGTACGCCGCCGTGACCGGGGATGAATTCGCCGGCGTCTTTCGCGCCCACTTGTCGCTTGATGAAACTTTCGACGAGGTCGCCCACGATGCCCATGACGGCGATGAACGCACTGAGGATGAGCGTATGATAGAGCGGAAGGCTAGGCAACATCACGTTGCACCACACGGCCCCAACCCCCACGCCAATGAGGCTGCCGCCAATCGCCCCTTCCCACGATTTCTTCGGGCTGATGCGTGGCGCGAGGCGATGGTGTCCGAAGCGTGTGCCAATGACGTAAGCGCTGGAATCGTTGAACCACGTGACAAAGGCGGCGAGCGCCGATAATTCCAAGCCGACAGACAACTGACGCAGCGCCCACACTGCTGCCAACAAACTGCCGAGATAAAGTCCGCCGCCGACAGTGAGAGCCCAATTCACCAGACCGCTGCGTAAGTCGGTGGCGCGCAACGTCCAGGTCAACGATGCCATGACGAACAAAGGCGTTCCGTAACGCATGAGCCCTAATGAAGGCCAGAACGCATCACCCAGTAACATCAGCACGAACGCCAAACCTGCAACAGGCAAAGGATGATGGCCGCCATGTCGCAACAATTGAGCGTATTCATTCGCTGCCAGCAGAGCCGTACCTATGACCAGACACGCATACAACCAACCGCCGTAGTATGCAGGGACAGACACAATGGGAATGAGGATGATGGCGCTAAGGAGGCGGAGGAGCAAAGGTCACCTCTGACAAACAGAGGGGCGCAATGCGGCGATGCCTGCGCCCCGGATGGAGATATGGATGGCGGCTAGCGGATGGCAGCTAGCGAATAGCGCATAGCCACTAGCCGCTAGCAAGTGATGGATAGCTGTAACCATCAACTATCAGCCAGCTCTGCCATACGCCATCCGCCGTCGGCTAACTGACCAACGCCGCTTGTTGCGCTTCGAGCAGCTGCTCGCGCGTCTTGCCGAACTTGCGCTCGCGGCGGTCGTAGGCTTGCAACGCGCGATACAATTCATCACGATCAAATGCGGGCCAATACACAGAGGTGCTGTAATATTCGGCGTACGCCGCTTGCCAAATCAAAAAGTTACTGAGGCGCATCTCGCCCGCCGTGCGAATGACCAAATCGGGGTCGGGCGCGCCCTGTGTGTGCAGATACCGACTGAATACTGCTTCGCTGATGTCGTCGGGCTTGAGACCATCGGCGATGATGCGCTTTACAGCATCCACAATTTCGGCGCGTCCACCATAATTGAACGCGACGTTCAAAGTGATGCGCTCGTTGTGCTTCGTCAGCTCGATGGCGTCGAGCACTTGGCGTTGCAAATTCGGCGCGAGCGTGTTGAGTTTGCCGATGTGATGCAACTGCACGCCGTTCTTATGCAAATTGTTCACTTCGCGTTTCAGGAACATTTCCAACAGCCCCAACAGCGTTTGCACTTCATCCGAGGGTCTGCTCCAATTTTCGGTCGAGAACGCGTAGAGTGTGAGCATCTTGACGCCAAACTCAACACAGCTTTCCAGGATGGGCTTGATGTTTTCGACGCCGGCCCGATGGCCCTGGGAGCGGGGCCAACCGTGTTGTTGCGCCCAGCGTCCATTGCCATCCATGATGATGGCGATGTGATATGGGATGCGATTGAGTTTAGGCTTTTCGTCTCGTGAATTGGCTTTTGCCGTGCTCATGGATCACCTTGCGAGCATTATGCCACTAATCAGGGTTACGGGCAACCGTTGACGAATGGCGAATAGCAAATGGCGGATGGCAGATTGCGAATTGCGTAATGATGGACAGTCGCTGCTGCTATTCTACGCGGCAGCGATAGAGAAGGCGAGCGCTTGAGTGTGTGAATATAAAAACCCATTTTCTTATCGAAAATGGGTTTCACGCTATTGGCTATCTGCCATTTGCCATCACTGCTTCTCATAAGGCTGCCCATCCGCTGCGGGGGGTGTGGCGCGACCAACGACGCCCGTCAGCACGATGATCGTCAGGAGGTAGGGCAGCATCTGTGGAAACTGCGAAGGAATGTCGGGGCGAAAGAGACTGATGGTGGCTTGCACCGAATTGCCCAAGCCGAAAATGAACGCGCCCATCAACGCGCCCACTGGCATCCAATTACCGAAGATCATCGCCGCCAGCCCGATGAAGCCTAGCCCATTCGTCATCAGTGGGTTGAACACATCCACCGCTTCGAGTGTGAACCAGGCGCCGCCCAAACCTGCGATGAGTCCCGCAATGAACACGTTGACGTAGCGCGTACGCAACACATCCACCCCTAATGTATCCGCTGCTTTGGGATGTTCGCCGACGGCGCGCGTACGCAAACCCCAAGGCGTGTAGAGCAACACGACATGCAAAACTAAGGCAAGCATCAGCATCAGGTACACAATGGGCTTTTGTTGGAAGAAGATGACGATGAGTGGATCAAGGATCGGACTGAGCATAGGACTAAGGGTAGGTCCGAGGAATGGATTCGCTGACAAACGTGGCACGGCGAGTGGGGAGAATGTGCCTGGGCCCGTCGGCACGTTCTCCGCCAGAAATTGGCGATACATATAGCCTGTGACGCCAATCGCCAAAATGTTGACGACGGTGCCGCTGATGATTTGATCGGTCTTGAAGCGAATCGAAACGACGGCGTGCAACCACGCAAGGAAACCGCCTGATAGCACCCCCAAGACCAGACCGAGCCAACGCGCGATGGCGCCTGCGGTTTCAGGATTCATGCCGCCGTCCTTGAGCGCGTTGTAGGTGTAAATGTCAATGGCATACGCGACCATCGCAGCCATCAACATCTTGCCCTCGATACCGATGTCAATGACCGCCGAGCGTTCGCACAGCACGCCGCAATACGCCGCCAACGCGACGGGCGTTGCCACGCGCACCATTTGCGCGATGGTGTCTGTCACGCACTCCGCGTCGCACTGGCCGCCGATGACCGCATTGAGGATGAGATAGACGGCGACGCCGCCAATCCCGATGAAGATGAGGTTGATGAGTGTACGGTTCATAGTGTAGTCAGGAAGTATTCGGTGTACAGTGTTCAGTGTTGGCTGCTTACTGAACACTGTTTACTGAACACTGCACACTGTTCACTGCCCTAGCTGCCCCACCCGCGCGTCAAGGGCGCTCCCTCCGCGGCGCGCGCCTCGATCTTTTGTCGTAAGAGCCAGCGCACAATGGCGGGCGCGGCGACGAACAACAACACCAAGGCCTGAATCAAGCTGATGATATATTTGCTCACGCCACTACGCAGCTCCATCAAGTCGGCGCCATTACGCAGTGCGCCGAACAAAAACGCGGCGGGAATGATGCCCAGCGCATCCGAACGCGCAAGCAAGGCAATCGCAATGCTGTCGAAACCATAGCCTGCCGAGAAGAAGATGGGCAAGCAACGACAAATCGAAACCCCTAATACTTCAATCGTGCCAGCGACGCCAGCCAACGCGCCCGACAAGCTCATCGCCAGCACGATGGTGCGCGTCAAATTGATGCCCGCATATTTTGCCGCTTCAGGATTCGCGCCGACCGTCTTCAACTCAAAGCCCAGCGTCGTCTTTTCAATCAGCCACCACACGGCGATGGCGACGATGGGCGCGAGCAAGATGCCGATGTGCAATCGGTCAAATTCGTCAGTGAAGGGCCACCAGAAGCGCATCGTCGCGGGCAACACGATAAACCAGAACCCCCAAGCAACCAGACCGCTGCCCCACGCGACGACGAGCGGCAAGCGCTCGGCAGGCATCACGCCAAAGATGCGAGGTGTGTTGTCGTTGATGTGCGCGCGGAGGCGCGGCGTGAGGTAACGATGCGCAAGCCACACCATGGGCAAGGCAAGCAAGATGGCAACCAGCAACGCATTCAACGGATTCGCCAAACGCGCAGGCACATCTGCCATCGTCCACAGTTCCGCTTCCGTCGAAACGCGCGGCGTTTGCACGGCGCTTGCGCGATTGTCTTTGAAGGGCCCGCTGACGATAAACTCGACGATGCGGAACGCGACGTAGTTCATCATAATTGTGTTGATGACTTCGTGCGCGCCCGTCTTTGCTTTGAGAAAGCCGGGAATCGCCGCCCACCCTGCGCCGCCTAAGGCCCCTGCGAGTAAGGCGAGCGGCAAGTGAACGACGGCAGGCAAGCCCGCAAACGCAACGCCCGCCCAGGCGGCGCACAGTGAGCCAATCGCAAACTGTCCTTCAACGCCGATGTTGAACAAACCCGCCTTGAAGCCAATCGCTAACGCAAGGCTCGCAAAAATATACGGCACGGTGGCGACGAGTGATTCGCTCAAGCCACGCTGTTTCGTGAACGCGCCCTCCCACAGACCGCCGTATGCAATGACCACCGTCGTGACACTCCCACTGGTAATCGTGATGATGACCGCGCCCAATCCCAACGCCAACCCAATCGCCAACAAGGGCGTGGCTAACGCGTTCAACCGACGACGAACACTCGACATGATAACTCCACAAAGCAGCGGAAACATTAGGGGCAGCTAAGGGGAAATAGAATTGTGGTATGTCATCGCCCCTTTATTTCCCTTAATATCCCCTCATCTCCCCTTTGATCCCCGCCATCAACAAACCCAGCTGTTCTCTCGTCGCTTCGGCTGCATTGAGCATGGCGACGATTTCGCCTTTATACATAACGGCGATGCGATCAGATAAAGCCATGATTTCATCCAACTCTGCCGAGATGAGCAAGATGCCCATGCCGATGTCGCGCACGGCAATCAAGCGTTGATGGATAAATTCAATCGCGCCCACGTCCACGCCCCGCGTCGGTTGCGACGCAATGAGCGCTTGCGACAAGCGCGAGAGTTCGCGCGCGACGATGACCTTTTGCTGATTGCCGCCCGACAGCGAGCTCGTCGGCGTCAGCGCATCGGGGGTGCGCACGTCGTAGCGTTCGATCAACGTGCGCGCATGGTCTAGCACAGCGCGCCTGTTACGTACGCCGCGCTCGGCAAAGGGCGCGCGGTAGTACGTTGAAAGCACCAGATTGTCAGCCACCGCATAGGCCAACACTAAACCACGCCGTTGGCGATCTTCGGGAATGTACGCGACGCCTTCCTCGGTAGAGCGGCGCGGTGTGACGTGCGTAATGTCCTCGCCGGCTAAGAGGATTTGCCCGCTCACGCTCGGACGGAGATGTGCGAGCGCTTCGGCGAGTTCCGTTTGTCCATTGCCTTGCACGCCCGCGATGCCGAGAATTTCGCCGCCACGCACTTCAAACGATACGTTGTTGACCGCGACGAGCTGCCGATCATCGCGCACGGTCAAGTTTTTCACGGTAAGCGCCGGCTTGCCTGCTTCGTGCCAACGCTTCTCGACTTGCAAGATGACCTTGCGCCCGACCATCATCTCCGCCAGCGATTCGAGCGTCGCTGTCGCAGGCGTCGTCGTGCCAACCATCTTGCCCGCACGCATGACGCTGATGCGGTCAGCCACTGCTAAGACTTCACGCAGTTTGTGTGTAATAAAAACAATGGACTTGCCTTTTTGTGTGAGCGAGCGCATGATGACGAACAACTCGTCGGCTTCTTGCGGGGTCAACACTGCCGTCGGTTCGTCGAGGATGAGGATGTTCGCTTCGCGGTACAGCGCCTTCACGATTTCGACGCGCTGCTGCACACCGACGGGCAAATCGCGCACGAGCGCGTCGGGGGTAACGGCGAGACCATATTGTTGTGAGAGGGCGCGGATACGGCGCGCGGCGTTGCGACGGTCGAGCCAGCCCAAGCGTCCCAGCCAGTGCGTCGCAGGTTGCAATGACTCTTGACCGAGCATGATGTTCTCGGTGACGGTGAGCGGCGGCACGAGCATGAAATGTTGATGCACCATGCCGATGCCTTGCGCGATGGCGTCATGCGGCGAATGGATGCGTGTGGGTTTTTCATTGATGCGGATTTCGCCCGCGTCAGGCTGATACAATCCATAGAGGATGTTCATCAACGTGGATTTGCCTGCGCCGTTTTCGCCCAGCAACGCGTGAATCTCGCCTTGCTGTAAGTCGAAATTCACATGGTCGTTAGCCAACACACCGGGGAAGCGCTTGGTAATGCCTGTGGCTTGGAGGGCGAAAGACATAGGTAGTCGGTTAGTCAAGTGGTCGAGTGGTCGAGTGGGCGAGTGGTGAGTTGGTTAGTTGCTCGTCTGTTTAGAATTTGAGGTTTGGGATTTAGGATTTGAATGTTGGAAGATTAGTAGGTGCGGCAAGGGACATTCAGCCAACCCGAAAGGAATGGTTCGACGCGTTGCTCGGCGGGATGGAACCGATGCCGCCAAATGCAGCCGTTGTCATTGCCAAGCAAATGCAACGATACGGATGTGACATTGGAGGTGGTGCGGACACGATGAATGTCATTGGAGGGCAACAATTCGTAGAGATCGCCAGGACGCAATTTTTGTGTGGTTGTCAGTTCCAAGTTCGCCACGCCTTCACGTGAGCCGTCATCGCGGCGTGTAAAAATTTCCTCGTCTTGTTCGCCACGATACAAGCCAACCAAACCCCATGCGAGATGATCATGCACAGGCGTTTGCGCGCCGGATGGCAATACCAGCGCGGAAAATGCGAGGCCGCCATCGCCCGCGCGATACAACAACCACATGCCAATGCCGCGCCCCATGCCGCTTGCGCCCGTCGCGGGTTCTTGATAGGTTGCGGGCAACCATGTTTGATCGCCGAGCAGCTCCACGAAATAAGGACGAATCTCGGCGACGATAGCGCGTGGATCCATGAGGCGCTGGCGAATGTCGTTGACGCGCGTGATGAATTGGCGCAAGGTTGGCGCCGCGAGAGGCCATTCATCTGCATAAACAGTGGTCATAGACACAACCCCTTTGGCAAAGGGCAGATAGCGGACAGCAGATAAGCAGATAGCCAATGGCGAATAGCGAATTGCAAAAAGGGCGTTGCGTCGGAACTAACGCAACGCCCTTATGTTATTTGCGGTATGAACGATAGGCTTGCCCGCCATTAGCCGCACGCTATCAGCTAGACACTATTCGCGATTGGCTCTTGGCTATTTGTAGCCTGTTTGCACTTTGCCGCTCTTCAAGTCTTCGGTGGCTTGCTTCACTTTGTCTTTCACAGCTTGCGGAATTTTCGCTTCCCAATCATGATAGGGCGCGAGTCCAACGCCGCCATTGTTCACATTGGCAGTCACTATGCCTGCTTTGGATTTGCCTTCGCTGACCGACTTAAGGTACTCGAATACAGCGACATCCACGTTCTTCGCGGCGCTCGTCAAGAGAATTTCTTTCACTTCAGGATAGGTGTTATATTGATCCACATCCACGCCAATGCCCATCAAGCCCTTCTCTTTGGCTGCAAGCAAGCCGCCATTGCCTGTGTTGCCTCCCACGCCGAACACGACATCGCAACCCTGCGCGATCATCGCCAGTCCTGTTTCTTTGCCCTTGGCGGGATCAACGAACGATGGGATATAGACATTCGGCGTCTTCACATCCGCTTTGACGGACTTCGCGCCGTTCTGGAAACCGACGACAAAGCGCACGACGGGCGGAATCTCCATGCCCGATACGGTGCAGACGGTGCCGCTCTTCGTCATGCCCCCGGCGACGATGCCTGCGAGATAGCCGACTTGATCTTCGGCGAACATCAGGCTGCTTACGTTGGTCAAACCACCGTCGGCGTAGCAATCTTTCTTGGTATCGTCACAGACCTTATCGCCTTTGGTTGGGAAGTAAGCATAATCCACGATGCCGAACTTGATGTCTTTATATTGTTTCGCTTTGATGCCCGTCGCGTCGCCCATCAAGAAACCAACGGCGATGATAACGTCGTATTTTTCGGTGGCAAATTGGTCAATGTTTTTCTCGTAGTCGGTGGGTTGTTTCGACTCGATGAATTTGCCTTCTGCGCCCAAGTCCTTGATGGCTTTCTGCACGCCCGCCCAAGCCGACTGGTTGAACGATTTGTCGTTGACGCCGCCTACGTCGGTGACGAGACCAATCTTCAATTTTTTGCCGCCCGTCTGCGCCGCGGGAGTGGGGGCGCAAGCGCCTAGCGCGAGCGCGGCAGTGACCAACAACAACGTGAACATGAACAAACGATTACGCATGTGAGTCTTTCTCCTCCTAAACATGAAATCGAAATAGGGTTTGAACTTTGAATGGGGAAGTAATCAGTGGTTGAGAAACGCGCATCACCTCCTTCATGGTCCAGCTCAAAGGATTTCAAAGGATTCATCGCGTTAGAGGTTCTGTGGCATAGACCTCGCAGGTCAGCATTGACCCACAAGGTCTAGCGCACACACATCGTTGTTTGTGCGCGCGCATTATAGCGGTTTTCACGGTTAGTCACAAACACAACACTTTGCCATTGGCAAACATTGTGAGTAGAATCGCATCGTCCACTACACTTCAAAGGAGAAGCACTCATGCCCCAATCCATCACACTAGGCTCTGCGCGCGCTACGCCCGGACAATTAGCCTATGGTCGTTGGCTCGCCTTCGAACATCCCACAGGCACCCCTGAAGAGCTGCCCGTCATCCTCGCGCAAGGCTACGATGATGGTCCGACATTTTGGTTGACCGCAAACATTCACGGTCCCGAATTAACGGGCATCGCCGTCATTCACGAGCTCGTCACCGCAGACTTGGCGAAACGCTTGCATGGCACACTCGTCTGCATTCCCTCACTCAGTCCTGCCGGCTTTCGTATTCGCAACCGCGAACCCTATTTCGACCCCCAAGACCCCAATCGGTTGTTTCCCGACGCGCAACCGCGCCAGGATGACGAGAAAGACACAGAGCTTGAGTATCCGACGATGCAAGAGCAAGTGTGGGCGCGCTTGTTTGAAGAAATCCGGCAGTCAGCCGATTACTTGATTGATCTGCACAACGCGCAATATCAATCCATTCCCTTCTCCATTCGTGACAAAGCGTATTATCGCCGCGAAGAAGACCGCGCGCCCGCCGAAGAGCTGCAAGCCCGCACGGGCAGGCTGAGCGACGCATTCGGGTTGCCGTCGTTCTTCGAGTTCTCGCGCAAAAAATTTCTCAAGCAAAAATTGCAACGCTCGATGAGCGGCGCCGCATTCCACCTCGCGCGCATTCCGGCGTTCACGACAGAGCTCGGCGCGCCTCACATCGTTGACCCCGACATCGTGACGGCTGCGGTGAACGGGCTGCACAATTGCCTCGTTCACGTCGGCATGTTGGATGCGCCGCTGCGCCCTGTAAACGTGCCGCGCATCGAGAGCGACATGCCCTTGCGCCGCGAGACCCATCCACGCGCGCCCGCGACGGGGCTTATACGTCATCGCGTGCGTCAAGGTCAGCGCGTGCAGAAAGGCGACATAATTGCGACGCTCAACGATATTTATGGGCGTCCCATCGGCGAGGGTGTGGTGCGCACCGAATACGACGGCTGGATCATCGGCTTGACGAGCGGCCTCGGCGTCTATCAGAACGCTGTACTCTGCACGATGGCTGTGCGCGACGACGAGCCCTTGGTGATGAAATGGGATGAATAGCTGGCGGGGAAGGGATGACAAGGTGACACAGGTTATCTTGTCACCTTGTCGCCTTGTCATCCTGCATACACGCGATGTGTCAATTTAAACTTTCTTTCCTCTTTCTACTTTCTATCCTGCTTAACGCCCTCGTTTACTTCCTCTGGTTGTTACAACCCTTTCCACTGCTCATCTTCTATCACATCGCTCTGCTTGACCTCGGCAAAATCACAAATAATGAGGCCGCTGCGGCGCTAACTTTCACGCTTGGCATGACGGCGAGTTTCGCGCTCTACATCGTCGCCTATCGTATTGCGGCGTGCTTGCGGGATATGCGCTATTTGTGGATGATTGTGGGTGCGACACTGAGCTACGCCGTCATGCTTGTCTTCGCGCATCCCATCGGCGCGAACGATGTGTACGATTACGTCTTTCGTGGACGGTTGTGGGGGCATTACAACTTCAATCCATTGACGGTGACGGCGTTGCAAGTGAGCGAGGATGCGTGGTTCCCATACCTCGTGTGGATTTGGCAAGGCTCGCCTTATGGGCCCCTCTGGGCGATGGCGTCGTTGTGGTTATACCAGCTTGCAGGCGCTAGTTTGCTGCTCAACCTCATCGCGTACAAAGCGGCGATGGGTGTGTGCATCGTCGTCACGACGGTCATCGTTTATGATTTGCTGCGTGAGCGCGGTATCGGCGTCGCATTGAGCGGCGCGGTGCTGTTTGCGTGGAATCCATTGTTGTTGTTTGAAGGCGTCGTCAACGCGCACAACGACGCGCTGCTGATGACGTTCATCGTGTTGGCGCTGTGGCTGCAGCGTCGCCAGCGCATCACGTCGGCGCTCGTCTGTGTCACACTCGCCGCGCTCGTCAAAATCACGGCGGCGGTGTGGTGGCCCCTTTTATTGTTGAGTGGATTGCGCGAAAGCATCGTTTTCACCGCAGAGACGCCGAGGCGCAGGGTTTTCTTTTTACTTTTTTCTCATGGTTTCCGTGCCTCTGTGGTTTGTTTGTTGCTCGTCGTCCTGCTCTACGCGCCATTCTGGGATGGCGCGAATACGTTTGCAGGACTTGTGCCGCTCAACGATCGTTTCACTTCGTCGCTCGCCGCAGTCATCAAATTGAGCTTGCAGCTATTCGTCGGTGAACCAACTGCCATGATGTGGACACGGGCGGCAATGAGTGTGCTATTCTTGCCGCTGTATGCGTATCTGCTGTGGCGCACACTCAAAAGACCCAAAGGGTTTTCGAAACCCTTTGGGTCTATAAGTGATGCCACGTTCCAAGTCTGCGCGCTCGTTTTGCTGTTGCCCACGCTCTGGTTTCAGCCGTGGTACGTAACATGGCTCATCGCGCTCGCGCCGCTCGTGGACGAAGCAGGGCGACGCCTCGCCATTGTGTGGTCTATCGGCGCGTTTGCTATGTACATCATCTTCAATTTTTTGTGGTATTGGCAACCGTTGTTTTTCAACGCGGGGGAAGGCGTCGTGATAAATCTCGTCGCGTGGTTGGCGTGGGTAGCGCCTGTGGGGATTTGTGTGCTGTGGCAAAAGCGGAAGCGGTGAAGGGATGACACGATGACCAGGGGACAAAGTGACAAGATGAAAAATTTAGTTTCACAGTGTCACTCCATCATCTTGTCATCTTGTCATCAGGGCATGGCGTCATTCACCGAAGGTCGCGCATACAAAAACGTCGTCACCAGCAAGCCGATGAACGCAGCAGCGGCGGTGCACACGAACACAGCGCGCACACCCCACCACTCGGCGACAAGCCCCAAGACGAATGGGCTCATCATGCTGCCAAGACTACCCGCCATGCTGTAAAAACCCAGCACTTGTCCGCGCGTCATCGCTGTCGAGCGCTCGGCGGTGAACGCTTGTCCCGATGGCAGGAACATGCCAAACGCGATGCCTTCGACGACCAACAACGCGCCTAACCCAAGGAGCGATTCGGTCTGACTCATCATGAATACCGCAAGCATCGCCAGTAGCAATGCGCCTGTCATAACACTGCGAGTTGAGATGCGGCTCGTGATGGCGCCGCTCGGCAGACGCGCGCAGGTCGAGCCGAAGGCGCGCGTCGCGAACATCGAGTTGATGAGCGTTTGTGTCGCGTGCTGTTGCGCGCTATAGAGCGGGAAGAAGCTCGCAATCGCGCCGTTGTAAGTTGCGTTCATCAACAGGTTGCACAGACTCCCCGCGACAAGTTGCGGGTTGCGCATCAGCGTTCCAAAGTCACGACGCAACAGGACGAGCGGATGCACATTGACAGTGGAGCTGTGTTGTTCAGGACGAATCGCGCGCAAGCCCCACGCGGCGACGCCCACGCCAACGAGCGCGAAACCTGCCGATGCCCAATAGGTCGTGGTGGGATTGGTTGCTTCGGTGAGCGCCGCGCCGATGAGCGGTCCGATGGCGAAGCCAATGCCCATCGCTGTCGTGTAGAGTCCATACGCCAAGCCACGTTCCTCGCGCGTTACGATGTCGCCCACGTATGCGACACCCATCGAGAACGTGCCGACAAAAGCGACGCCCAATACCATGCGTCCCAGCAACAGAAATTCGGCGTTGGGCGCGATGGCAAACAACGCGAACGCAACGGCAAACGCCATCATGCCGCCAACCAACACGACTTTGCGCCCATGTTGGTCGGACAGCGCGCCGATAGGCATCGAGATGATGAGCTGCGTGAGACCGACAACGCTGCTGAGGATGCCGATGAGCGTGAGCGACGCGCCCAAGTCTTTCGCATACAACGAGAAGGTGGGCGACAAGATGCCGCTCAGCACATCCGCCATGAAGATGATAAGACAAATGAGGATGACATCGCGGCGCAGGAGGCCGCGTAGCAATTGCCAGAAGGGGATAGCTGGTGAGGAAGCAACCGTCGTCATGCGGATTCTTCGCCATCGTCTGCGCGCAC
>CAZDYP010000108.1:0-14085 GCA_964509505.1 uncultured Anaerolineae bacterium
GCGGAGCGAAGCAATCCCGCAAAAAGCTGTTCATGCTTCCTTTCCATTTCCCACCATGTTACGCGGTCATTGCGAGCGGAGCGAAGCAATCCCGCAAAAAGCTGTTCATGCTTCCTTTCCATTTCCCACCATGTTACGCGGTCATTGCGAGCGGAGCGAAGCAATCCCGCAAAAAGCTGTTCATGCTTCCTTTCCATTTCCCACCATGTTACGCGGTCATTGCGAGCGGAGCGAAGCAATCCCGCAAAAAGCTGTTCATGCTTCCTTTCCATTTCCCACCGTACCCTCTGACCCTCCCTCTTTCAAAGAGAGCCGAGAGGCGGGTTGAAGCTCTGTGGCTGTGTCTTGTCCATTGGTGGGTCCGTTTGGCTTTGCGCGCTGCACGCGCACGATAGCTCGCTGGCTGCCCGTCGCCTTGCGTAGTTCTTCAGCCGCAACGCGCATGACCGTTCGCATATCGGTTGCCTTGTGCAACCGATCGGTGATCGCGCTGAGGGTTTGTTCGCGTTGGGCTTGGCGTTGGAGCTGCGCCAAAGTGCTTTGAGCTTGGGCGAAGAGGCGCGCATTGGTCAAGGCGACGGCGACGTGGCTGCTGAGGGCGGATACTAATTCGAGGTGGTGTTGGGTATAGGCGTTCAGCTCATAACTGAGCACGGCGATGACCGCATCGAATTGCTCGCCCACACGGAAGGGAACATGGATGCTAGAGGCAAATGTTTTTGATACGTCACCCGCGAGCAGCGCCTCCCCCGTTTTTGCCGCGTGGCGTCGCGCTACCTCTTCAGCTGTGTAGTTGTTCATTTGCGGGCGGTTGCTGGCGATTTGCGCGCGTAACCAATGCTCGGGCGGCAGGTCGGTGGGGGGATAATCGTAGCGGTTGCCCGCATCCCAAAAATATGGCGCCGTCGTCAAGCCCGTTTGCCGATCATAAACGCCTACATAAAACACATCGGCAGACATAAGCCGTTTCAGGTTTTCGTGGAGCGTCTCCAACAACTGCGATGGGTTTGTATGTTCGGAAATAGCCCGCGCAATCTCATTGACGGCTGCCAGCTCGGAGGCGCGCTGTTGTGCTTGGGCGAAGAGGCGGGCGTTCTGCAACGCGATGCTCACCCCAGGCGCAATGGTGGTTAACAGACGGACCTCTCGCTCGCCAAACATGCCCTCGCGGCGCGAATCGAGCAAAGCAATGACGCCAATCACCTGTTCACGCGTCAGCAAGGGGACGCCCAAATAGCACTTGCCCGGTGGGTTAGCGCGGATATGAGGTGAGCCCAGTTTATCGGCGTAGGCAAGCAAGTCACGATTGATGAGCAACGGCTGGCGTGTGCGGACTACTTCTGCCGTCAAGCCGCTTTGCAACGGGCGTGGCGGCACGGAGAGGATGCCATCCTCTGAAATGATGTGCGGAATCTCGTATGTGTTCGTTTGCGCGTCATACAAGGCGATGTATGCCTGCGTCACACCCATGTATTCGTATATCTTACCGACAATCATTTTGATCAAACTCGTCAAGTCCAGCTCCGTGCTCAGAACTTGATTGATGCTGTTCACCGTCGCTAGTTCTGCCACGCGCTGTTGCGTCTGCTCGAACAAGCGCGCATTGTCGAGCGCGACCGAGGCTAGCTGCGCGAAGCGAGTCAGCGCAACAACCGCGTTCTCGTCGAAGACCTTGCCTTCGGTCGTATGCGACAAACCAATGACGCCGACAACCTGCGTTTCAGCATGAGTTGTCCCATCCTCAGGCTGCATTCCACCCGCCACCCGCGCAGCCGTTAAGGGCACCCCAATCACGGCTTGACGCAAATCATAAGCAGAACCTGCCATCCGCCCAGACCAGTGGCGATAATCGTTGACGATGAGCGGTTCACCGCTCAACCAGACGCGGCCTGTGACGCCCTCGCCGCGGTGGATGCGCGCGCCAATCAGCGCCTTCTGCGTCCCCGTCCCGACGCGCATCTGCATCGTTTGACCGTCGGGTTCGAGTAGATACAAATAGCCATCGGGTGCGTCCAATAAATCGGCGGCGCGATTGATGATGTCTTCTAGCAGCGCCCCCACATCCAGACGACCAATCAAGCCCAAAGCGGTTTCATTCAAGGCATTTAGATAAATCGCTTGTTGTCGAGCTTGCCTTTCTGCGCGCTTCCGCTCGCTAATGTCCAGAATCATGGCAAGCAGGTGCGGTTCGCCGCCAAGCTCGAAGCTTTCGGCGGAGAAAAGCGTGTCCCGCACCTCCCCCGTTTTCGTGCGGAACTGCGTCTCGAAGTCGCGCACCTGTCCCCCTTGCTTGAGTAGGTCGTACATCCGCTCGCGCTCGCCTGGTGTCACCCAGAGATTGAATTCGGGCTCAGTGTGCCCGATAAGTTCGGTCGAGGTATAACCCAACAACTCGGTGTAACGTTCGTTCGCTTCGAGGAAGCGGGCATCTGACATACGGTTGATGCTGATGGCGACAGGGGCGCCGACGAAGGCTTTGGAGAAGCGCTCTTGCGATTGGCGCAAGGCCTCTTCCGCCTGCTTCCGCTCAAAGACAATGCCTGCCAGCTGGGTCGCCACCGCCATAAGGCTGAGGTCGTGCGCGGTCGGTTGACGCGGCTCGCGGAAATACATGGCAAAGGTGCCAAACACTTGTCCTTGCAGTGAGATAATCGGCGTTGACCAGCAGGCGCGCAACCCTTGCTGATTGATCATCCACTCGCGATAATCGTCCCATAGTGGGTCGCTCCCAATGTCCGCTGTGATGATTTGTTCCCGCCGATAGACCGCCGTCCCACAGGAGCCAGCCCGCGGTCCCGTCGGAATACCTTCCAATGCCTGAATGAAGCTTGGGGGCAAGCTCGGTCCGACGCCTGAATGCAATTGCTTGCCATCGGCGCTGACCAACGTCACCGCGCACAGCGCGCCCGGGGACTGAGATTCCGCGAAGAGGGCGATGCGCGCCAATAGATCGTTGCGCGGCGCGTCCTTCGCAATCGCTTCGAAGATGCGCGTCTGCCCCAGCAAGAGTTCCTCTGCCCGCTTGCGCTCCGTAATGTCGGTGCAAACGCCCACGATGCGCCATCGCCCTATCCCTAGTGGCTCGATCTGCGTATCTTCATACAGCCAGCGTATCTCCGCATTCGCTAAGCGAATACGAAATTCCTGACTGTAATGCCTCTTGCCTGTGCGGAGCGCGTCAAAGCTCAGCGCCTCCATGCGCGCCAGGTCCTCCGACAACTTGCTACGATACCAAGCATCGCTATAGCTTTGACCAGGTTGCATAGCGACAGGGAAGAACTCTCGCGCCGTGTCCTCATTGGAAATGCGGGTATCCCACTCAAAGGTCTCCTCCCGCGCCACGACGAGAGCGTGCCAAAAGAGGGCGCGGGTTCCTGTGATGATGTGTCGGATTTCTGACTCCGCTTCTCGCCGCTCGGTCACATCGCGCACGACGCTGCG
Source organism: uncultured Anaerolineae bacterium (assembly GCA_964509505.1). GTDB lineage: Bacteria > Chloroflexota > Anaerolineae > JACRMK01 > JACRMK01 > CAZDYP01. The sequence continues at coordinate 3,442 of CAZDYP010000108.1, forward strand.
GAAACCCTGTGCGTTGCCGCCCGTGTCATGGCGAAGTGAGATGGAAGCTTCGACGAAACGCCGTGTTCCATCGGGGCGTACGATTTGGTACTCGACACCGCGCACCGATTTGCCTGTGCCCAATACTTGCCTAAACGCTTCAGAGACCCTCGCCTGATACTCGGGGGCGATGCTTTGGCTCATGTCTATGCCCAAAGCCGCTTCTCGCGCGGCCAGACCCAAAATCTTCAGCCCAGCGTCATTGAAGAATTCGAGACGCCCCGCCAAGTCAATTTCGTAGTAGCCATCTTCGAGATTCTCCAAAATCGTCCGATATTTTTCTTCCGATTCACGCAACGCCGCCTCCGCTTGTTTGCGGGCTGTGATGTCACGGACCACGCCGCGGAAGCCGCTGGGTGCGCCAGTCAGGTCGCGGATGAGGGAGGCGGATGTTTCGAGATACAGGGGGGCGCCGTCTTTGCGGAAGGCTCTATGTTCGATACCGTGAGCGGGGATGCCTGTGCGATAGACCTGGTTATAGGCTTTGAACACTTTGTCAACGTCTTCAGGCGTGGTATATTGCTTATAGTGCAACCCCAGCGTTTCCTCTTGCGAGTAGCCATAGATACGCAGAATCGAATGGTTGAAAAAGGTGAAGCGCCCGACCAGATCGAGCTCATACACCCCCTCCTCGATGTTTTCTAGGGTGGTGCGGTATTTCTCTTCGGATGCTTGGAGTTCGGCGGTGCGCTGTTGGACGCGTATTTCGAGTTCGTCACGGGCGCGGCGCAGCTCGTCCTCCGTTTGTTTAAGGAGGGTGACATCGCGGGCAACGGCTTGGAATTCGGTGATGCGGCCGCCTTCAAAGATGGCTTGCACGTTTTGCCCAATCCAAATTTCGCGCCCGTCTTTGGTCACGACGGGGAATTCGTAGTAAGTGCTTGGCTGGTTCTCGGTGAACTGTCGCAAGTAAAAGGTGGCAACGGCTTCGCGTTGGTCGGGGCGAATCAACTGCAAATAGTTTGAGCCTAGCAATTCGGCGGGCGTATAACCGACGATGCGTTCGGCCACGGGGCTAATGTAGATAAATGTCCCGTCTGAATTGATGCGATAGACGATGTCGTTCGCGTTGTCTATCAATTGACGGTAACGAGCCTCACTTTCGCGGAGGGTCTGCTCTGCGCGCTGACGATCCGCCAATTCTTGTTGGGCGGCGGCAAAGAGGCGAGCATTGTCGAAAGCGAGAGCGGCCAATTGGGCGAATTGCGTCAGCTGCGTCACTTCTGCCTCGCTAAACACGCGCTCTGTTTCGAGCTGTCCCAGCCCGATGACGCCGATGACTTCCGAACTGATTTTCAACGGCACCGCGACCAAGGTTCTCAATTGATCGAAGACAGGGTGTGGGACGCGCCCGCTCCATGTCGCGTAGTTGTTCACGACTTGCGCCTCCCCACTCTGCCACGCTAACCCTGCTACGCTTTGTCCTCGCTTAATCCGATCTCCTACCCGTTGCGCAAAGAATCCCGTGCCGACCTTCATTACCATCTCCGACGTTTCAGGAGCGGTCCCGGCTTCGAGCTGGAATAGATAGCCATGTGGGGTGTTGGCCAGCGCCGCCGCCCGCGAGACGATGGACTGTAATACGTCCTCCATTTCGCGCCGATTCATCAGCGAGAGCGTCGTTTCATACAAGGCGGTGAGGAAAAGGTTTTGCTGACGCTGCGCTTCGGCTGCGTTTTTACGTTCGGTCACATCACGGGCAACCAGCACGAGGCGATTGACCTTTCCTTCTGGGGTGCGGATGGCGGTAATAGTAGATTCGATGGTGCGCCACGCGCCATCCGTAACGCGCTTCATCCGATATTCTAGTGTATGGTCAACGCCCAGGCGTGAAACGTCGTACGTGATGGATTGCACATACGAACGATCTTCGGGGTGGATGAGCTCGAACGCATTGGTACGCTCCAACTCCGCGGGTTTGTAGCCCATGACCCGCTGATAGGAAGGGCTGCTATAAATACGTCGTCCGCGCGTGTCAATGATGGAGATGAGATCTGCCGCGTTTTCGGTGATGAGACGGAAGCGCTCCTCACTTTCGCGCAGCGAAGCCGTCATGCGTTCTGCTTGACCACGCGCGATTTGCGCCGTATTGAGCAAGACCAGCCCCAACGTCGCTACCATCAGACTGCCAAGGCTGCCCCCAACCAAAAACAGCCAATAGGCGGTGTAATCCGTGCTTTGCTCGAGGGGCGGCAGCGTTCTGAAGACGCGTAACCAGGAACGCCCATTCACCTCGGCGGGAGCTTGGCGCATGAACAGCGGTTGTGACTGGTGGGTTGCTGCGACCCGACTATCGAATAATAACTGTTGCGGCGTGGGCTCGACGCCATCGTAAATTTCTAGGGCGATCTCATTCGCCGCATTCTCGAGCACGCCCTTCAACATGAGCTGCGCGTCGAACGGGGCGTAAACCCAGCCGATAATCTTCGTGCGTCGCTCGTCCTGATTTTGAGGGGCGAACAGACTGTGATAGACAGGCATCAGCATCAAGAAGCTGGCTTGATGCGGATTGTCCGTAGAAGGCGCTAACGGAAGTTTGCGAGTGATGATGGCTTGCCCAATGTCGCGCGCGCGATTGGCGGCTTCTTGCGACGCGCTGTCCACGTAGAGGTCGAACCCGAGCGCGGTATCGTTGCGCTCAAAGGGCTCAATGATTTTGATCGGATAATAATCGGGACGGACACCAGCGGGGCGCACCTCGAAGAGTGGCAACCCTTCTGCGCGCGTGGCTAACTCAAAACTTTCTAATTGGCTGCCTGGCACGACGGCCACGAAGCCTAAGCCGCTAATGCCCGGATAGCGACGCTCTAGATCCAAGGTGGCGACGTACTGACGCCATTCCAGACGATCAATTGGACGGTCGCTGATGTACGCGCTCAAAAAACCCGCGGCGCTGCGCAACAAGTTTTCATAGGTGGTCACACGCTTGTCAATCTCACTTTGCGTGCGTTCCACTTCGCGCTCGAAGCGCGCCCGCGTCGCGTCTTTGGCGATTTGGTCTTGTTGCGCGACCAGCAACCCCGTGATGATCAACCCTGCGATGAGCAACAAAGGGGGAATCAGCTGGAAGCGTCTGCCCAAGCGAGCATTGGGTAGATTACCTGCAGGAGAACTTCCCGCTGCAGGAAGGCTTGCAGATGAGGATGGAATAGAATTCATGGCGCGTCACTTCGCTTTCATCTGATATAAAAAACACGAAGTCATAAGAAAGATCCCTGTGACGGGATGGCTTCTTCAAACTTCGTGTCCTCCGTTGGCATTCTGCCTCATGGTTTTGTCACGTAACCTGTGAGGGGCCATTAGGGTTCTTCAAAAATTACCGCCCCGACCGCGTCGGGACCGACGTGACTGGCGAGCGTCGGGCCGTAATAGGCAAGTTCAATCTGCGCTTCAGGTAACTGCTCGCTAATTTTATCACGAATTTCTAATACTTCGACATCGTTCTCGCCGTGCAAAATCGTGATTTTCCGCACTTTTGAAAACTCCAATGTGAACTCGCACAGCTTTTCGAGCGCGCGTTGGCGTGTGCGCATTTTGTCAAGCGCGATGATTTCGCCGTCTTCGATAGCCAGCAGCGGTCTGATGTTGAGCATGGAGCCCAGCGCGGTTTGCACTTTCGCCAAGCGTCCGCCGCGATTCAGATAGTCGAGCGTTTCGACAAAGAAGACAAGATAGACGTGCGGAATCAACGTGCGCAGCAATTTGACGAGCTCATCGAGCGAAGCGCCTTGCCGTGCTGCTTCCGCCGCTGCGATCGTGAGGTAGCCTAACCCGCGCGAAGTGGATTGCGAATCCATGACGCAAATTTTCTTGCGTCCGATGAACGGCAACGCGCCTTTTTCGGCGGCGTTGAGCGCTTGACTTAACTTCGCCGAGACGTGAATCGAGAGGATGTGATCGTGTTCGCGCACCAGCCGACCATAGAGCATTTCGAATTCTCTGGCTGACGGTGCAGAGGTGGTGGGCAACGTTTTTGCCGCGCGCAGGCGCTTGATGAAGTGAGGCGCGTCAATGTCAATGCCCTCACGCAAACTCTCTTTGCCAAAATGCACTTGCATTGGCACGACGTGAATCGCTAAACTCTCCACAATCTCAGGAGGTAAATCAGCGGTGCTATCGGTGACAATTTGTACAGATTGCACAGAACCCATAGTTTAATCGCTTAGTCGCTTAGTTTTGGGGTTGGTTAGTCGCTTGGTCACGTGGCTAATTGACTAAGAGTGCGTTAACGCATAACTTCCTGCTGTCAATGTCACTGTAAATTTGCGAAGCAGTCCCCCTCAGATGAAAGAGATGGTTTCGGCGCATACTACGCTCCTCGCCATGACAGTCGGGAACTGATATTTTGACGAACCCTAAGCGACTACGTGACCAAGTGACGATGTGACTATTCCGCGGAAAGAATGTAATGCATGTGCGGCTGTCCGCCGGACACTAGTTCGACTTCCAGATGGTTGAAATGCGCGCGGATTTGCGCCGCCAATTGTTGAGCAGCTGCGACGCTGACCTCTTGACCGTAATACACGGTGACGATTTCGCTTTGCTCGACGTTCATACGGCGCATCACGTCAAGCGCAACGCTATTCAGCTCATCGCCCGCGATGGTGAGCTTGCCGTTGTTCAAGCCGATGATTTGTCCTTCGCGCACGTCCACGCCGTCAATTGACACAGTCCGCACCGCGCGTGTGAGCTCGCCCGTATGCACTGTATTGAGCGCGCGTTTCATCGCTTCGGCATTCGCATCCAAATTGGCTTGGAAGTTGTATGCCATCAGCGCGGCGATGCCTTGCGGAATCGTGACGCTCGGCACTACGCGCACTTGTTTCTGGGTTAGCGTGCTGGCGTGTTGCGCGGCGAGCATGATGTTGCGATCATTGGGCATGACGATCACTTGGTCGGCGGCGACGCTGTCAATGGCTTTGACGAAATCCTGCACGCTGGGGTTCATCGTCGCGCCGCCTGAGACGATGTGGCTGACGTTGAGCGATTCGAAGACTTTGCGTAAGCCTTCGCCCGACACGACGGCGATCGTCGCGATGCCGCTGATGGCTTCGGAGGCAATCGGCGGTTTGGCGGTTTGGTGTTGTTGCTGCTGCTTGACCTCTTGGTATTGCGCTTCCATGTTCTCGACGATGATGTCAGTGACGACGCCGCGTGAGATACAATAATCAAGAATCGCGCCGGGTGTGGGCGCGTGGGTGTGGACTTTGATGAGCCGCCCATCGCCAACGACGAGTGTGGATTCGCCGACCGATTCGATGTGTGCGCGAATCGCAGCCACGTCCATATTCTCGCCTTTGATCAGACATTGAATATCGAAGCCCCAGCCATGTTCCGCTTCGAGCTCACTCACGTCGCGCATGGTTTGGCTGGACACGGTGGTAGTGATGGTTTCGCCGTTCAAACATTTCAAAGCGCCTTGCAAGATGACGGCGAAGCCCTGCCCACCCGAATCCACCACGCCCGCTTTCTTTAACAAAGGAAAGATGTCAGGCGTGCGTTGCACCGACAGTTCGGCTTCGGTGGTCGCAATCGTCCACAGGTGATGAAGGTCAATGTTATTGCCTACCGCGCGTTCTACGGCTTCGGCGGTTTCGCGCATGACGGTTAAGATGGTGCCTTCGACGGGCTTTTGCACACCGCGATAGGCAAGGCGCGTGCCTTCGTGTAAGGCTTGCACCAAATCACTGGCATTAAATACTTCTTTGTGCTTGAGCGCGTCGGCGAGTCCCCGCAACCATTGCGAGAGGATGACGCCCGAATTGCCGCGCGCGCCCATCAATGCGCCATGCGCAACGGCTTGCAAAATGTCCGAAACAGAATTCGTGTCCGTTTCAGCGATGGTCGCAAAAGCAGACCGCATGGTGAGCAGCATATTCGTGCCCGAATCGCCGTCGGGCACAGGGAATACATTCAATCCATTGATGTATTCGTGATTGGCATCGAGCCAGGCGAGCCCTGCCTGCATCAATTGTTTGAGCTGCTGACCATTGCATTGCAGCCACGGTCTGCTAATGAGAGTATCAGAGGACATAGTGGAGAGTAAAAGTAATGGGTAATTAGTAATTGGATAGTTAGTTGGCCGCTTAGTCGCTTAGTTGCTTAGTCAGTTAATCCTTGGGACGCTTGGTCATTTCGCCACCCGACTACGTGACTATGGGACTGAGCGACTAATTGACGCTATGGGTATCCGATGTTATGATACCGCCCATCATCAGGTTTGTTGAAAGGAGTGAACGAAGCCCAATGGCTAAGTGCTATGTGTGTCAGCGCGGCGCGATGTATGGACACAACGTCAGTCACGCCAAAAATCGCACCAATCGCCGCTTTGATTTGAATTTGCAGAAGACCACCATTCGTGAAGGCAACAAAACCAAGAAGGTGGACATCTGCACACGGTGTTTGCGGTCGCGCATGGCGAATCGGTAAAAGTAATTAGTAGTTAGTAATGGAATGTTGAGAAACCCGTTGGCATCTTGCCAACGGGTTTCTGGTTTTGGAGCGTTGGTTGTTTGTAATTCGAGGACTAGCTCACCGCGGGCATCTGAACTATATCTTAGCATAGGTTGTGAGCGCATTGCAAGAAAATTTTTGAAGGAGAACATAGGATTTGGGGTGGATAAACAGGGGCAAACTCATAGTTAGACCTTACGCTTGAGAGCCATTGCGAGCGCGGGGTGCGAGCGCGGGGTGCGAGCGCGGTTTGTGAGCGACGTTTGTGAGCGTAGTGCGCGGCGCAATCTCAACGCCACGCAAGGGAGGGGGCGTCATTTCACCCGCAATGGCAGTGCGTAAGTGTAAGTCTTGTGCGTGAACCTCCCGCAACTGCCCGCACCCTGCGTTGATGTCTAGCCCGCGCCCGATACGTATGGTGCAGGGGATACCGCGCGCTGCGAGCTCATCGCGGAAGGCGCGCACTTGCGCTTTGGGCGTTGGCTTGAGCGGCGAGCCTGTCGTTGGGTTGAGGGGAATGAGGTTGACGTGCGCGCTTAAGCCTTTGAGGAGTTTGGTGAGTTGACGCGCATGGTCGAGCGAATCGTTGACGCCGTTCATCAGCGCGTATTCAAACGTGATGCGCCGCTTGGTCACCGCTTGATAGTTACGGCACGCTTGTATCAGTTTCGCAAGCGGGAAGCGTTTGTTGATTGGCACGAGCCGATTGCGCAGCTCGTCGTTGGGCGCGTGCAACGAAACAGCCAGATTGATTTGCAATTTTTCTTTGGCGAATTTTTCGATGCCATTGACGATGCCAACTGTAGAAATGGTGATGTGACGCGCGCCCAGTCCGAAGCCGCGCGGGTCGGTGAGCTTTTCGGCGGCTTGCCACATCGGGTCATAGTTGACCATTGGCTCGCCCATGCCCATGAACACGACGTTGGTGACGCCGCGCTCGTTGGCTGCAGCGGGCGTATGCGTGGGGCCTTCGCGCCGCTTGAGGCGCCGCGCCATGAACAGCACTTGCGCGACGATTTCGCCGCTCGTCAGGTTGCGCGTGAAGCCTGCTTGTCCCGTCGCGCAGAAAGGGCAATCCATCGCGCAACCGACTTGTGTGGAGATGCACACCGTGCGCCGTGCGCCTTGTGCGTCGTAGCCCATCAACACCGTCTCAATCGTGTTGCCGTCGTCGAGGCGAAACAAAAATTTCTGGGTGTAGCCATCGGACGAGGTGAGCTCAAGGACGGGTGTGAGAAGTGTGAACGTCGTCTCGCGCGCCAAGCGTTCTCGCAATGCTTTAGAGAGATTCGTCAGTTCTGCTGCGTCGTTCACTTGACGACGATAGAGCCATTCCCAAATTTGTTGGGCGCGAAACTTCGGCTCACCCCAATCAGTCAGTAACGCTTCGAGTTGTTCGAATGAAAGGTCAAGTAAACGAATCATCACAATAGAAAACCGTATCGCCTTCGACAAAGCCCAAGGCGCGGTAGTTGCGGTCAATGCGTACGGATACCTCTGCCAATTGATTGAATCCCTTTTCCCAATCACCCTTTTTCGCTTTGATAATTTCATGCGTCGGGTTGTTGAAGTCGAAATAATCCGAGAAGATGCGCGTTTTGTTGGGTTTGAAAATCGTCTTGCTCATGCGTCTGCTCCTCGCGGCTGCGCAGCTGCTGACACGATTTCAATTGTCGCACAGTCTTGTGAGTTGGTCAATGGCAAGCAGAGTGTAGGATAAGCGGGGCGCCTGTCTTTACTGACGGCTAATCCTTTTACCTGTGATACTGCCTCACATACTCCGGCGTTACAATCCCATCCGTCAACTTTGGGTCGGCGATGGGGGCGAGCGGTTGTTGTGTTAATGGTAGCACACCTGCCCAAAATGGCAGCGCATAATCTTCATCGTCATCTTTGGGTGGTCCCGTGCGAATCTTCGCCGACGCGCTTTCGATGGGCAGCTTCACGACGGTGGTCGCACCCAGCTCTTTGCGCGTGGGCAAGCGTGAATCGTACCAGCGCCCGCGCGCGACGTGTTCCACGATGGCAGTGAGCGCTTCCATTTTTTCTTCGTCGTCGCCGATGAGTTGTCCACGACCAAAGACGACCACTGAGCGATAGTTCATCGAGTGATTGAATACCGAACGCGCGAACACCAGGCCGTCGAGCAACGTGCAAGTCACGCACAGCGGATAGCCGTCGGCAACATGATGCAGCATACGGCTGGCAACCGCGCCATGCAGCACGATGGTGTCGCCGATGCGCGCATGAATCGTCGGAATCACGAAGGGTTGGTCGTCCTGCACGAAGCCAACATGACAAATAAGCGCCTCGTCAATGATGGAGTAGATGAGGTCTTTGTCATACTGACCACGCTCGGAATGGCGTTGCACTTTGTTGTGTGTGGTGAGTTCAAATTGGGACATGCGAATCCTTTCGAGGAGTATTGAGCAACACGAAGGCACGAAGAAATCACAAAGCACACTAAGCGAAATTTTTCTTCGTGTTCTTTGTGCCTGCGTTGTGTTTGTGTTAAAACAACGCTAACGAACTGCGTAACAGGAGTTTATTATGCGTAGATTGATTCGGCGCACAAGTGCCAATTGGGCTGAACGCAACCAACCACTTCAGCGTCCCTTCGCAAATTCGCGCTTGAAAATTTCTTCGCCGTTCTTGTTGGCGATGCGCTCGGCGACAGTGGGCGGCAGCGTCGCTAGCCATTGCCGCGCCCAATTGGCCTGCGAGACGACGATGCCCCAACGATCAGGCGTGTAGGTGTCGGTGCCAAGCATGAAGCGGTCGGGCAACTCGATGAGCAGCTCGCGCCAACCTGCTTGCAGTGCGCCATTGGATGCGATGTCATTGCGGAACGCCAAGTCCGCATAGACGTTGGGATAGCGGCGCAAGATGTCGCGCACCTGCGCGGGGTTGGCGAAGCCCGAATGCGCCCAGAGGATGCGTGCGGTGGGGTCTTGGCGCAAGAGACGTTGCACGCCGTCCACATCGGTGTGCGCGTGCAACCAGAGCTGATGTTGTTTGGCGAGCTGCACGACACGGCGCACGACGGGCAAATCGGCGTCCGCGCCGTTGGCATGGAACTCGCCAATCGCCACATACTTGTATTTCTTCAAGCGTTCTTCAAGGTAGGGGATGACCGTTTCATCCGTTAGCCAGCTCGCCGTTTCGTTGCGTGAGCGATAGGGTCGCAGTTCGGGGATGATGAGGTCGGGCGCAGCCTCGTACAACTGTTGTGTGCCGTCGTCGTTGGAGCTCGAGACGAGCGCCTGCGTGATGCCTGCTTTGCGGAGCTGCGCGATGGCTTCTTGCGGTGACAGGACGCGCCACGCGTCTTCGCTATAATGGATGTGCGCGTCAAAGAGCGGTGCGGTGCGCGCGTCGAAGGACGTAGCCGATGGAGTCGTGGTTGGAGCGACTGTTGGGCGCACGGTAGGGGGGGGGATAGGTTGCGTCGTTGGCGTCAAGGCCGGTTGTAGTGTAGGTTGCGCGGTGGGTGCGATAATCGGTGTGTTTGAGGTCGTCGTGGCGAGAACAATAGGACGTGGGGTGGGTGTGGAGGGAATCGGTGTAGGAGGTGGGGTAGATTCAGCAGCGCAAGCGAGAAGAGAAAGGCACAAGATAGAAATGAGTGTGAGTAATTGTTTCATCTTGATAGTCCTGATGGGCAGAAAGCAAACGGTTTGACTTGAGTAACTAACACTTTCGTGTCACAAGCCTTGCGAAGGTTGAATGGATATGGCGCGAGGCAGTGTCATTGCGATGTTATGTTGCCAACCCTCTCACCACCTCCTCCAATACCTCGCGCCAATCCCCATCTCCTTTATTTCCCCTAATCTCTCCTAAGTTCCCGTGTTTACCAATCGTCACCGTATTCCGCCACACGCTTACCGCCTTCTCGACTTCACGTGATGGTCGCCACTCCAACAGCTTCATCCGCTCGCGCACGCGCACGGTGATGCGGTCGTTGGCAGGGTCGTACACAATCGCCTCGATGCCCGCTTGCAGCGCCCACACTTTTACTCTGACGAGATAGAGCAAATGTAATGTCGCCTGTGGCACAGGACCAAAACGGTCTTTCAACTCTTGCGCGAACTCTTCGACGGCTTCGAGGCTCGTCAGCTCCGCCATGCGCCGATACAACCGCAAACGCATTTC
>CAZDYP010000108.1:14185-17614 GCA_964509505.1 uncultured Anaerolineae bacterium
CGCATCGCAATCTTGAAACCCGCGCCGAGCTCGCTCGCCTCAAAGATCGCTTGCAGGCGTTTGCGCGCCACATCCACCAGCGCCTTGTCTCGACTGTACATCAGATACGCATACGATTGTTTGTTGCTGCGCCCCACGCGCCCACGTAACTGATACAAGTCCGATAAGCCAAATTGGTCGGCGCGATTGACGATGATGGTGTTCACGTTGGGCAGGTCAATGCCGCTCTCGATAATCGCAGTGCAGACCAGCACATCGTATTTGCCTTCGTCAAAGTCAATCATCACGCGCTCCAGCTCGCGCTCCTTCATCTGCCCATGTCCGACGGCGATGCGCGCATCGGGGACGAGCCGCTGCAAGCGTGACTTCACTTGTTCGATGCCCTGCACACGATTATGCACGAAGAACACTTGCCCACCGCGCCCGAGCTCGCGCAAGATGGCTTGCTTGATGATGGCTTCATCGTATTGCGTGACGTACGTGCGAATCGGCAGCCGTTCTTCGGGCGGCGTGTCAATCGTGCTCATATCACGCGCGCCCATCAGCGCCATGTTGAGCGTGCGAGGAATGGGCGTCGCTGTCATTGTTAGCACGTCAATCGCCGTGCGAAATTGTTTGAGTTTCTCTTTCGCCTTCACGCCGAAGCGTTGCTCTTCGTCAATGATGAGCAGGCCGAGCTCTTTGAACTGCACGTCGTCTTGCAACAGGCGATGGGTGCCGATGACGATATCCACACCGCCTTGTGACAGTTGCTCCAAAATTTTCTTTTGTTGCGATTCGGTGCGAAAACGCGAGAGCATCTCGACCTCAACGGGGAACGGTTTGAGGCGTTGCGTGAACGTCTTGAGATGTTGCTCTGCCAGCACCGTCGTCGGCACTAACACCGCGACCTGCTTGCCATCATTCACGGCTTTGAAGGCGGCGCGCAAGGCGACTTCCGTTTTGCCATAACCCACGTCGCCGCAAATCAAGCGATCCATCGGCTTCGGCGCCTCCATGTCGCGCTTGATTGCGGTGAGGGCGCGCAATTGATCGGCTGTCTCGGTATAAGGGAACGAGTTTTCGAGCTCGCGCTGCCAATCGCTATCGGCGCTGTAAGTGTGTCCTGCGATTTGCGCGCGCTTGGCATATAACTCTATCAATTCTTCGGCGATGTCGTCCACCGCACGTTTCGCCTTCGCCTTCACCTGCTCCCAATCCGTCGTGCCTAAACGATTGAGGTGTGGCGCGTGGGCGCCCATGCCCATGTAACGCGCGACGCGATCCGCCTGGTCAATCGGCACGAAGAGCTTGTCGCCTTCTGCATACGACAGCAGCAAATACTCGCGCTCGCCGTAGTTGAAATCGCGCCGCGTCAGGCCCGCATACTTGGCGATACCATGCTCGATATGCACGACGTAATCGCCCGCGTTCAAATCCGCATAGAACGATTCGGTGGGCGTGGCGCGCTTCTCGGAAAGCCGCCGCGGCTCGAGCCGCGCGTAGCCGAAGAGCTCGGCGTCTGATAGGACGAGGACATTTCCTCTAATTGCTCCTAATTTCCCTTCAATAGGGAAATTGGGGGCAATTAGAGGAGCTATAAGCTCGAAGCCCTCGTTCAATACGCCTTGCACCACGCTCAGTGCGTTGTCGGTTGGCGTCTCAGTCAACGGGATGGTGATACCTTTGTCGCGCATGAGCTCTGCGATGCGTTCCGCTTGGCGTGAGACAACGATGATGCGCGTGTGCGGAGCTGCTGCGATGCGCGCTTGCCAAGCGTCAATGGCTTGGGGCAATCGCGCGCCGTAACGTGGCGCCGTGCTAAACAGCTCTTGCCAGCGCGCATCTGCCGCGTCCATCAAACCAAATGTAAAATCAAGACGAGGATGGTCGTCGAGCTCACCCGCTTCAATCACGTTGAGTATCGGCGTGGCAAAATGTGCGGGGATTGCGCGGCGCGTGATGGCGTCTTGTTTCAGCTGTGCGACTTCGGCGAGCCACTCGCGCGCCGTGGCTGCGATCTGTTGCATATCATCGGAGACGACGAGCGCGTCATGCGGTAGATAGTCGAGCAGCGTGTGAGGCTCACTCTCAAGATACGGCAGATAAAATTCGAGGTTACGGAAATATTTGCCCTCACGCAACGCGGCGAGGTCGTCGGCAAAGTCGCGCTCGGCGCTGTCGCTCAATTGGGCTCGCGCTAAGACAGCCTGCAAGCGTTCGGCAGCCTCGGCGCCGAACTTAGGCAAAGCCTCGCTCGCGGGAATGATGACGAGCTCTTGTAAGCGTTCTTTGGAGCGTTGCGTGACCCAATCGAACTGGCGAATCGAATCAATCTCGTCGCCAAAAAATTCAAGACGTGCGGGTAACTCACGCGCGGGCGACCACACATCCACGATGCCGCCACGATGTGAGAATTGTCCGCGCGCCTCGACCATGCTCACCGCCTCATAGCCTAGCTGTTGCCATTGCGTCAACAAAGCCAGCAGATTGTATGACTTATCGGCGCGAATGATGTGGATGGCGTCGCGGAAGCGCGCGGGCGCGAGGGTTTGTTGCATGAGCGCGCGGGCGGAGGCGACGATGACGGAAGACGGAAGACGGAAGACGGAAGACGGGAGATGGGAGGCAGTAGCTCCACTTCTGTCCTCCGTCTTCCGCCCTCCGTGCTCCGTCAATCGGTACAAGACCGTGAGGCGTTTCTGCCGTGTGTCGAGCGACAGGCTTGAGCGTTCATACGGTAGGCTTTCAGGTTCGGGAAAATACAACACATCGTCGGGCGAGCTCGCATACACGGCGAGTTGACGATACAGCGACAGCGCGTGTTCGGGCTTTGCCGCCACCACGAGGAGGGGGCGTGCATAATCCTGTTGCAAAGCGGCGAGCATATAAGGACGCGCTGCGTTCAACAAGTTGAGCTTGATAGATGGCTGCTTTGATGAGCGCAGCCACGCAAGTAAATCTTGATAAACAACAGTCGCTTGTAAATGAGTAATCAGCGGTGAAAGATTCATAATGATTCCAAACGCCGAAAGCGGGTCGAGGCTGTGTTAGCCCCCACCCGTGTGCGAAATGTTGTGGGGCAAGTCCGCTCCAGTCGTTCTGGCGAGGGGGTTGCAACTTGCCCATTGGGACAAGTTAAAAACTTGCCCTACCTTGGCATCTGACAAGGGTTTCTATCTTACCCGTTGTCTCGTTTCCTCGGTTCCTCGTTTCTTCGTTGACCTGTTGCCTCGTCTTCCTGCTTACTCGTTGATTCGTCTCCTCGTTTCCTCGCTTCTCTTTGCCGCTTCTTCTCCTCGTCCACATTGAATTGGTTCATCGCCGTCGTAATGCCTTGCGCGATGAAGACTTCAATTGCGGCGACGGCGCGCGCACGTGCTTCTTCAACGAATGCCATTTCATCGCGCGCGAAATCGTCAAGCAGAAAGTCTGCGCCGCCGCGCCGAT
>CAZDYP010000109.1:0-5171 GCA_964509505.1 uncultured Anaerolineae bacterium
AATTGCTGCGCCGTCGGTTGTACGCTGAACAGAAAGTATGACCATAGCATTGCCACGATGGGGCTCGCCGTGAGCATGAGCGCGTGCATGGAAACTTTCAGCCGCCGCAACACCAGATAGTATAACCCGCGACTGATGACGATGTCCACCGTGCCGACGACCAGCAACCAAAGCCACGCTTCCGCGCTCGGCCATTGCCATTGCCCCAACCCCACCGACGCGATGAACAGGAACAGCGCCATCACCGTCACGCGCCATAAGAAGAACTCGATGAACCAGATGTCCGAGCCGTAACGCTTCACGATGGCCGCGTGCAATGCATAGCAACACGACGAACACAAAATCATCAAGGCGCCGATGCGAAGGTAGTCGCTGGGTTGGAATGTGATGATACCCACGCCGAGCAAACAGATGGCTGCGCCGATGGCTTGCGCGCGGCTCAGTCGCTCGTGCAACCAAACGACGCCAAAGGCGATGCTGAACAATGTTACCGTTTGATTGAGCAACGCCGCCGCGCCCGGATCAATGAACTTGATGGCGGCAAATGTAATGCTGGTGCTGGTTGCCGTCAACGCGCCAATGGCTACAAAGAACCAGAGGTGGCGACGCAACGTCGTCCAACGATAGCGCCCTTGCGCTGCGGCGAATACGCCGATTTGCGCGGAGGCGATGGTGATGACCCAGAACGCGGCGACGACGGGCGGCAAATAAGCGCTCAGAATCTTCGCAAAGACCAAGTGCATGCCGTCAATCATCAACAAGGCGCACACGAGCCATGCGGTCGGCGCAGCTACTGACAGTGCGCGTCTTTCGACGGGTAAAACGACGGTTTGAGATTGTTCACTCATGAAGTATAGACTCTTTTAGGATTCGTGTTCAGTGTTCGGCATTCAGCGTCACTATGCACGGCGCACTGTTTTACCATTATACCGACACAACCAACAAATTGCCGCCTGAAAGGTGTTTGACAAGATTTTTCTGCGTGCCATATAATCACGCCGCACTGTCAGGTCAGTATCATGTTCTGATGGGCTAATCAGCTCGCGTAGGAGACTTATGGCTACACAAACGGCGCAACTGACTCGCGCGCGCGTCGGGCAACGCCTTTCGTCCAGACAATGGCGCAGACTGCGCGAAATGCTGTTGGGCTATGGCTTGCTGGCGCCTGCGATTATCCTCCTGGTCATCTTTGAATTTTATCCTATCTTCTATGGCTTGTATATTAGCGCGTGTCGTTGGCGCATTGGCTTGGGCTGTGTCGAGTTCATCGGCATTGAGAACTTCACGCGCGCCTTCGGCGACATGGATTGGTGGGAGTCGGTGCTGACAACGACCACCTATGCGCTGATCTCTGTGCCGGTCCAATTGGGGCTCGGTCTCTTCATTGCTTACCTCCTATTCCAAAACATCCGCGGCAAAGAATTTTTCCGCATCATGTTCTTCGTGCCCTACATCACCGCCACCGTCGCTTCAGCAGCCGTGTGGGCTTATTTGTATAGTCCTGACAAAGGGCTCATCAACACCCTCGCCAAATGGTTCGGCCTTCCCACCTTGAGATGGTTGGGCGAGGCGAAGGGCATCTTCACGATTATGGCGAATGGCATCGGCGTAACGGACTGGCCCACCTGGGCCGCGGGCCCCTCGCTCGCGCTCATCTCTGTCTTGATCTACACCACCTGGGTTTTCGTCGGCTACGACATCGCCATCTTTCTCGCAGGGCTAGGCAACATTCCCACCGAGCTGTATGAGGCAGCGCGCATTGACGGCGCGAGCGGTTGGAGTTTGTTTCGTCACATCACGTTGCCCTTGCTCTCGCCGACGATTTTCTTCTTGTTGATTTTGACCGTCATCGGCGTGTTCAAAGCGTTCAATCATATCTTCATTATGACGGGCGGCGGGCCCAACGACACGACGCGCGTATCTAGCATTTATATCTTCGACCAGTTGTTACAACCGGCACGCTACGGTTACAGCGCCGCCCTTTCGATCTTTCTCGGCGCGTTGATCCTGCTTATCACCGTTATTCAGAATCGCGTGGCAGGCAGTCGCGTAGTGTACGATTGATAAATTAGAGCTTAGAGCTTGGAGATTGATATGGCATCTCTCGCGCAAACTCAGACGCGCCCCCCACAACGAGATTGGGGCAAGATCTTCATTTACACCATCCTCATCGTCGGCGGCATCATTTCGATCATGCCATTTATCTACATGATCATGACCTCGTTCAAGTCGTTGGGCAGCGTCATCACCAACAACCTCTGGCCCTGGTGGCCCCTCGGCAGCGAGCCATTGCAATTCCAAAACTACGCCGAAGCTATCCGCAAAGTCGGCACGGATACGCAATGGCAAATCCCGTTGGTGTATCGCTATTTCATCAACAGCGTAGTCACGGCGCTGGCGACCATCGGCGGCGTGTTAATCACATCCGTGTTGGCGGCGTACGCGTTGACGCATATCGAGTTGCCCGGGCGTAACTTCTTGTTCATCCTCATCTTGGCGACGATCATGGTGCCGAACGATTTGACGCTGGTGCCAAAGATCGTGATGATGTTCAACTTTGGTTGGTACAATACCTATGCCGCGCTCATCGTGCCGTTCCTCGCCAGCGTCTTTGGCATTTTCTTGCTGCGCCAATTTTTCTTGCAAATTCCCAAAGACCTGTTCGAGGCGGCCGTGCTCGACGGCGCGGGACATTTGCGCTATTTGTGGACCGTCGTCGTGCCGTTGTCGCGTCCCGCCATCGTCACGATTGCATTGCTGAACTTCATCGCCTCGTGGGACAGCTTCAAATGGCCCCTGCTCGTCACGCGCGACAGCAACATGCGCGTGCTAGGCGTCGGCTTGCAACAATATCTCGCCTCCGAAGGCGGCACCAATACCCACTTGATGATGGCCTTCGCCTCGCTCGTCGTGATTCCCGTCATCGTCTTCTACTTCTTCACGCAAAAATACTTCACCGAGGGCATTTCACGCACGGGCATCAAGGGATAAGGTAGCACACAGTGGCAATAGGTCCGGTGAAGAGCCAATTGCAAATGCGCTACAAACAGAATTTCACGCGCACGCATTACAGCGTAAAATCAAGGTGGGCTGTCACAAAACGGCGTAATTTCGAAAGGCGTGAGTCTTGCCTTAGAAAGTGTTTTGAAACTATCAGACCGAGACCCTAACGGTTTCGCTGGCAAGCAAAAAGTATTTCACGCAGGCTTTCGGCGCCACTGGTGAACCCGCTGCGCCAGAAAAACCTTTAGGGTCTGAATTTCAAAACACTCTTATCAAAAAGGAGGTGATGTCAGCTCATACCACCAGAGCGAATAACCGATTTTTTCCATGTTCGTTTAACTACAATCATTAGTGATCTTCTGAGGAGGAGAAACTCACATGCGTAACACAAAATTCGCGCTTGCGTTGTTGGTAATGAGCGCGTTGCTGTTGAGCGCCTGTTCTGCGCCTACGACACCCGCCGCGCAACAACAACCACCGCAAGCGCAACCAACCCAAGCGCCTGCCGCGCAACAACAACCGCCGCAAACGCAACCAACCCAAGCGCCCGCCGCCGTGATCAAAGTCGAGAACCCACCCAAGAGCGCTGAACAGGTGGATGCGATTGACATCAAGGATAAGAAAGTCGAAGTGACCTATTGGCACAATCGCCCACAGAAAGACCAAGAATTTTTGCAGGCGATGTTGGACGAATTCAACAAGTCGAACCCCTACGGCATCAAAGCCAAAGCCGAAATCGCGGGCGCGTCGTACCCCGATGTTTATAACAAAGTGAACGCAGCGATTCAAGCCAATCAGCCGCCCGAAATTTCGGTGGCATATCAGAATCAAGCCGCAACCTATCGCGCGTCGAATGCCGTCATTGACCTGACGCCGTTCATCAAGAGCAAGAAGTACGGCTTGAGCGACGCCGATTTGAAAGATTACTTCCAGGCGTTCATTGACAGCGACAAAAATCCGCAGTTCAAGGGCGAAGTGCTGGGCTTCCCCACTCAACGCTCGTTGGAAGTGATGTACGTCAATTTAGATGGTTTAGCGGCCGCAGGTTACAAAGAGGTGCCAACCGATTGGAAGACGTGGGAAGAGGCGGCGTGCAAATTCAGCGACGCGTCGAAGAACAAATACGGCTTCGCCATTCGCCACGATGCGTCGAACTTCGCCTCGCAAGTGTTCGCGCGCGGCGGACAGATTTTGGCCAGTGATGGCTCCGCGTATGTCTTCAACAGTCAAGCTGGGGTGGACACAGTCGCCACATTGCAACGCATGATCAAGAACAAGTGCGCGGTCGAGATTCCCACCAGTGAGCGCTTCGGCGAGCAGAATCGCTTCGGCAATGGCGAAATCCTGTTCGTGTTCGGCTCATCGTCGGGCCTGCCATTCTACAAAGAAGCAGTGGACAAGGGCGGCAAACACAAGTGGGACATCGCGCTGCTGCCGCAAGCCGACCCCAACAAAAAGGCGATGAACCTCTACGGCGCGAGCGTATCAGTTTATAAGACGACGCCCGAGAAAGAGCTAGCCGCGTGGCTCGTCATCAAGTTCTTGGGCGAGAAAGAGCAGACCTCGCGCTGGGCCATCAACACGGGTTACTTGCCTGTGCGCCAGAGCGCCCGTGACGACGTGGTGAAAGCCTACAAGGCTAATCCCGCGTGGGGCAACGTCGCCGATTCGTATGCGAAGATGTTCGATTGGTTCCAGTATGCGAAGATCGAAGCGCCCGTCGCAGGCTACGACCCCGTGCGTTCGTTGATTGACAAGGACGTGCTCAGCAAAGCCATCAGCGATATGAGCGCCGATCCGAAGAAGTTGGTGGATGACGCTGTGAAGAAGGCAAATGACATTCTCAAAGAGAATGCGCCGAAGTAGGCGAGCGGGTAAACGAGGAAACGGGTGGACAAGGAATTGTCCACCCGTTTTGTTTATCTGATAAGTGTGGTGTAGTTGAACCGCGAAAAGGCAAAGAGCGCGCAGAAAACCCAAAAACTCTTCGCGCTCTTCGCCTCTTCGCGGTGAAATAGTTCCAACTGCGTAACGCCTATCGGACAAAGAAAGAAGAAAGGGTAGAGCCTCTTTCTTCTTTCTTTTATCCATTATCCCAACACAACGGGCAACTTTCGCGGGCCCCGCACGGTGCCGCGCGACCATGTGACCGCTGCAGGGTCTGCGAG
>CAZDYP010000109.1:5271-17598 GCA_964509505.1 uncultured Anaerolineae bacterium
CGCGCGCGGTCTGCTGGCTGGCTGGCGAGATGCCAGAGGCTTGCGCCAATCGCGCTCCAGGTCGTATCAATGCCCGCAATCAAGATGAGCCGCAAGGTGCCAAAGAGATGCGGCGCCGAGAGCGGCTGACCGTCTATGCGCGCGTCCAACAAGAAGCTAATGAGATCGTCGCCGCGTTGCAATTGCTTTTGCGCTACCTGCGCCCGAAAATAATCAAGCATCTCATCGCGTTCCTCCGCGCCGTCGTTATTGTTGTTGTCGTACTCGGTGATGCTCTCGTCGAGAATCTCGTGAATCCAGGCGCGGAACATATCGCCGTCTGATTCGGGGATGCCCAGCATGTGCGCGATGACCCGCACGGGAATGTGTTGCGCGTAATCCACGGCAGCGTCGCAGCGTTCACGCCCAACGATGGCGTCCAACAATTCATTGCAAAGTTTGCGCGTCAGCGGCTCCAGCTTCTTGATGGCATTCGGCGAAAACGCCGGCAGCAACAATTTGCGGGCAGGGGTATGCGCGGGCGGGTCAGACGTGATGGGCGGGACGGGAATTGGATTCTCGACACGCTGCTCGCGCACCACGACGCGCCGCGAAGAAAAATGCGTCGTGTCATAAGCGATGGCGCGCACGTCTTCGTAGCGCGAAGGGAAGTAAACGCCGCGAAAGCGATTCGTGTGTGCGATGGGACATTGCTGCCGCATTTCATCCCAAATCGGAAATGGGTTCTCGACCCAACGTGGGTCCGTATGATCGAAATCAGTTGCCCAATCAGAGGCAGGAGGGCGTTCAGACATTAGAAACTCCTTGTGGAAAAGTACACAGGAATCAGGAATTAGGAATCAGTAGTCAGTAGTCGCTCAGTATGCAGAACTCGCGCAAGCTCGCTTTTGCGCACGCGGGATTTGCGCCAATGGCGGATTACAAATCCGCCGTAAGTCGAACGCACTTTTCCACACATGAACGAATACTGACTACTGATTACTGATTCCTGATTACTGAACACACTGCTCATCGCTCAATGAGGTGAATCGCTTGCTCAGGACAATTGACAACAGCCAATCGCGCTTTGCTCTCTAGTGTGGACGTAACCATGCCATCGCCAATCACGATGGCATACCCCTCATCATCGGATTCAAATAATTCTGGCGCTAACGCGCAACAACGATTGTGTCCTTGACAGCAGGCTCTATCTACAACCACCTTCAACTTGGCGGGGGCGCTCATGCAATTCTCCTTTCGTGGGAATCAATCACAGCCATATCGCAACGTGATGCGGTCTTATACCCGAAAGTGTGACAAGTGGCAAATGGCAAATGGCGAATGACGAGTAGCAAGTGGCGAATCACGGATGGCAAATGGCGCGCAGCGAGTGGCAAGTCGCAGGTAGCAAGTGGCGAATCGCCAATGGTGGATGACTAACTTCCAACTCCATCATCCAACCAGCCAACCGCTGACCAAGCGACCAACCGACCAAGCTGACTATTCAGACCATTTGAACACCACCCCCAACCAATTCTCGCTCCCGCGCAACATCATCTCGAAAATCTCTGGCGCATCAGTGTAGGGGACGACATGTGTGATGAGATGATCGAAGCACAATTGCCCCTCGCTCAACAAGCGCAAACACGCGCGCCGATTACGTTGCCGTGTCCAGGGCCAGTAGGCATGTGTTTGCATCAAGCCCGCTTCGTAGTTGCCGACGATGGTGATTTCTCTGCGCAACAATTCTTCTTGTAAGCGAATCGTCGCCGTGCCGGGCGGGCTGCCCGTCAACACCAATGTCGCGCGCTCGGCGGCGCACTCCAATAGTTGTTGCAAGATGTTGGCGATTTGCGTGCAATGGAACACGGTCTCTGCGCCCACGCCCCCTGTGAGCGCGCGAATCGCTTGCACGGCATTATCGCGTCCTGCGTTGACGATATGCGTCGCGCCGCTGCGTTGCGCTTTTTCCAAGCGTGCATCAATCAGATCAACCACGATGATGGGAGACGTGCCAGACAAGCGCGCAAATTGCACGGTCAGTTGTCCAACCATGCCCGCGCCAAACACTGCCACCGATTCGTCAATCTGCAACGACGCGCGCCTTATGCCATGCAACGCCACATCGCCCAGCGCGATGAAGCCCGCGACTTCATCGCTCACGCCGTCGGGAATTTTTTCGATGAACGCTGGCGTGCTGAGGTCAACAAGTGTGTGGCTGGCATGATTGCCGCCTGTCACCACACGGTCGCCGACGGCGAAGCCCGCAACATCTGCGCCGACTTGCGCGACACGCCCGACCGCCATGTAGCCAATCGAGATGCGCGACACGCTATCTTTGAAGCCATAGGCTTGCGCGCCGTGTCGCAGAAAATTCATTTCCGACCCTGCGCTGACTTGCGTGTGCGTGTTACGCACCAACACTTGTTTGGCGCTAGGCGTCGGCACGGCAAACGATTCGATTTCGACGGGGGAGTTGGGCGTGAAGAGGAGATGGGAGGCAGATTCCATATCAGAGTTTCCGTCCTATCACTTGCCACACCTCCATCTCACCCTTGCCCTTCACGTTCACGACCCCACGCGGCTCGCATACGAAATCATCTTGGATGAGCTCGTACGTTTCGCGCGTGACTTGAATGAGTCCACCTGCCCCGTGCGACTCCATGCGACTCGCGGTGTTCACCGCGTCGCCCCACAAATCGTAGATGAACTTTTTGCGCCCAATCACGCCAGCGACGACGGGGCCCGAATTGATGCCCATGCGAAACGCCAAGCGTCGCCCGCGAAACTCATGTTGATTGATGTAGTCGCGCATCGCCAAGGCCATGCGCACGATGGCGTGGGCGTGGTCGGCGCGCGGGCGCGGCACACCCGACGCGACCATGTAGCAGTCGCCAATCGTTTTGATTTTCTCTAAGCCATACTGCTCAACGAGCGTATCGAAGTGTGAGAAGACTTCGTTGAGCAGCTCGACTAGTTCGACGGGCGTCATCGTCATGGACAGCGGCGTGAAGTTCACGACATCGGCGAACAAGATACTCGCACCCTCGAAGTGGTCGGCGATGACACGATTCTCGTTCTTCAAAATGGTGGCAATGTCTTTCGGCAAGATGTTCAGCAGCAGGTTTTCGGCTTTCTCTTGCTCGCCACGCAACAGGCGAAAAGCCAGATCACGCTGACTCACAAAATAGTAGAGCAAGATGATGATAATGCCTGAGACCGCGCCGAGGTTCATCACGAAAAAAAATAATGACCAGCCACGGGGGCAGATGATTGGAAGCAGGCGCGCTCAGTTGTAAAAAGCCGCTCACCAGCACCAAGCCTAGATACGCAAGAAACCAGCGCAGCGCATGACGCGCGTCGTCAAACAGCAATGCGCCCAGTGGAGACAGCAATGACCAGATGATCACACCGCTCGCATTGATAAAGCCGCCGAGCGTCCACATCAACAAAAATGGCAACAGCAGTATGAGCAAGAGCTGGCTGAAGCGGAAAAGGTGATAGCGGCGAGTAGAGGCAAACACGATGATGCTGAGGGATGATATGATGGCATACGAGAGCGGGATAGAGCCGCCCAGCGGTTCAGCAAAAGCCACATAAAGCAAGCCCCACAAAATGGCTAAAGGGATAATCATGATGGCGATGCTTACCAACAGCGTCTTGTGCAGACGCACTTCATCGCTATCGCGCGCATCTGCGCCGATACGCGTGATGAAATGAAAAATACTGACCAGCTGTGAGCGTAGCGTAGTCAACATCCCCCCTCTATCAAATTCCGCTTGAATGTGCTGAGACCTCACAGGTTTTAGAAACTTGTGAGGTCTCGAACCCTGCGCATTCACTCAGCTAGATATTTTTCAATTGTGTAATCCATCGCGCGCCATCTTGCGAACAAAGCGGCTTCACGTTGGCGCACCGCTTGTGCCTTCGCCAGCACTTGGTCGGCGACGGTGGGCGGGATGCACAGCGCGCCGTTCACGTCGGCGTGGATGATGTCGCCGGGGCGCACGATCATGCCGTCAATCACGACGGGGCTGTTCACGTCGAGCCAACGCAACGCGCCGTGCATCGGAGACAAGCCCGCCGCCCAACACGGCAAGCCGATGCCGCGCACGCCGTCGAGATCGCGGATGCTGCCGTTGCTGAGGAACGCCGTCGCGCCCGCCAACCGCATGATGGTGCCCATGCCATCGCCAATCGTCACCGTGTAGCGCGGGCGCGGGCCTACGGATTCCATCACGGCGAACACGGGCAAGCCCGTCTTGGCGGCTTCGACCATCAAGCGCACCCACTCTTTGAATAAGCTCGGCGGATTGTCCGTGCCTGCCGTCGTCGTGTCCATGCGCGCGGTGACGGCGATGCCGACCCGCGCGCCCAGCTCTGGCATCAGCGCGCGCACGTCGGGTCCCGTGTAACCAATCGTCGGGTCACGCGCGCCCAACAGTTCGAGACCGTTGGCGACGGTGGGCGTATCAAACTCTAGCAACTGCTTGATATTATCAAGGTTCATCTATTATATTGCTCCATAAAAACTAACTGCAAATCACGCGAATCTTCACGAATCCTTTTCGATTCATCCGCACCGATTCGCGTGACAACAAAGCGGTGTGTTAGAGCAGGTTCCACATTGATTTACGACTAGCTTGCTCACGGCAGATTGCCCAATCCGCCGTCGGGCAGCTGGATTGGGCAATCCAGCAGGAATCGCTCAGTGCGCGCGGGCGCGCGGATTCAATGCGTCGTTCAAGCCATCGCCGAGATAGTTGATGGCGAGCGCCGCGATGCCCAACACCGCCGCAGGCACCAGCGGCAAGAGAGGGCGCGTCCGCATTTGATGGAGGTTGTTGTTGATCATCGAACCCCAGCTAGGATTCGGTTCTTGAATGCCGATGCCGAGATAGCTCAATGAGGCTTCGAGAATCATCGCCGTCGAAAAACCGAAGGTGGCGGCGACGATGACGGGACCAATCGCATTGGGGACGATGTGACGCGACAAAATTTTGCGGATAGGCACGCCGACCGCTTGCGCCGCCGTCACGTACTCCGTCGCGCGAATGTAGAGGATTTGCCCGCGGATCAAGCGCGCGTACGCGGGCCAGGACACAATCGCAATCGCAAAGAGGGTGATGAAATAATCCACGTAGGTCGTGCCACGAAACAATTCTAGTTGCGTGCTGTCGTAGAGCAGCTTGAACAACGCCTCGGTCGGGTTCTTGATGGTCGCGTTCACCAGAATCGCAAACAGGATGCCCGGAATGGATTGGGTCACATCTATGAGTCGCCCCACGATCCAATCGGCAAAGCCGCCTAAATACGCCGACGTGCCGCCCAAGACGATGCCCAGCGCCATCGCCAACCCCGTGACGAAGAAGCCCACCGTGATGGCTGTGCGCGCGCCATACAGAATGCGGCTATACACATCTCGCCCAAGGTCGTCGGTGCCAAGCGGATTTTCGGCGCTGGGCAAGACGTTGGTGCGGCGAAAATTTTGGGCGCGGTAATCGTAGGGTGCGATGATGGGCCCGAAGACCGCCATCAAAATGAACAGAATCGTGAGAATCAACCCGATGACGGACAACCTGTTGCGCACCAAACGGCGCAACGCATCTTGCCACAAACTGCGGACTTTGATGGATGAGGTGGGGGATAGCGGTGTGAGATTTTCTGAGGGAGTGGACATAAACGTATCAGCTCAAGGAATGAACATGCGATTGCGCTGACCCATTCAACACCAAGACACCAAGCGTCACCAAGCCACAAAGTCTTTGTGTCTGCGTGAGTTCTTCGCGTCTTCGTGGTGAGGTGTCTCTAATTCTAATCTAGTCGAACGCGTGGGTCGAGGAACGGATAAATGATGTCCGTCACTAAGTTGGCGACGACGACCAGCACCGCGCCGAACAGCGTGGTGCCCATAATCACGGGAAAATCTTTGAGTTGGATGGCGTTAATGACCAGCTGACCAAACCCGCCCAGCGTGTAAAGCCGCTCGACAAACACCGAGCCGTGAATCAAGGTGTTGACGATCAAGCCCAGCGACGTCACGACGGGTATCAGCGCATTGCGTAAGACGTGCCGCGCAATCACGGCGGAGAGAGTCAAGCCCTTGGCGTGAGCTGTGCGCACATGATCTTGCGTCAGCACGTCCAACACCGACGAGCGTGTTTGACGCACGATGTCTGCGAGGGGCCAGGCGACCAATAAGGTGAGCGGCAGAATAATCTTGGAGCTGAACAGCCCTTCCCAACCAACTGGCACTTCCAGAATCGGAATCCACAGCACGAACAGAAACATCAGCAGGGGCCCCAGCACGAAAATCGGGATCACGCGCATCGGCACGACGCCGCCGACGATGAGATAATCAACCCAGGTGTTCTTGCGTAACGCGGCGAGCAACCCTAGCGGAATACCGACGAGAGCGATGACGGCGCTTGCCAGCAGCCCGAGCTGAACCGTAATCGGCAAGGCGGTGGCGAGCAAGGTGCTGACGGGCAACTTTTGCGCGATGGAATTGCCCAGGTCGCCGCGCGCCACTTTGACGATATAATCTGCCGCCTGTTCGAGGTACGATTTGTCGAGGCCATGGTCGCGGCGCAGACGCTCGACTTGCTCGGGTGTCATAAAAGCAATCTGCTCGTTGTAGATTAGGATGATGGGGTCGCCCGGCGCGTAAAAGCCCAACGTAAACGTGATGACCATCACGAGGATTAGCACAGGAACCGTGACGACGACGCGGTTGAGGATGTAACGAAACATAGTTTAGTAGCCAGTCTTCAGTCGCCAGTAGCCAGTCTTCAGTAGCCAGTAGCCAGTCTTCAGTAGCCAGTAGCCAGTCTTCAGTAGCCAGTAGCTAGTAGCTAGTAGCCTGTAGCGCATCTGATTACTGACTACTGATTACTGACTACTGATTACTGACTACTGTTTACTGACTACTGTTTACTCATTTTTTTACTTCTTGGCGGTGGTAACGTACCCTTGCGGCACCCCACCACCGAACCAGCCAATCGGCGCAAGGTAGGGGTTGAGTTTCACGTTCTTCACCCATGGCTGCGCAATGGCGAAGTCGCCGCTCTGCCGCCACAATGGGAACAGCATGTAATCTTCGAGGAAGGTCTTCTCGGCTTCGCGGATCTTCGCGCACAGATTCGGATCCTTGGGATCCATCGCGCCAATCGCATCCACTTGCTTATCGAGCGTCTCGTTCTTGTAGCCCCCAAAGAAGCGCGTGGCGTGAATTTGAGTGGACTTCATGTTCACGGTCATCCACACTTGATCGTTCGGTGGACGCGCGCCAATGCTCTGACGGTCCAGCACGACGAGCTTCTCATCGGGCCCGAACCCAGATGGTTGTTCTTTGAACTCCACATCGGTGATGCCGAGGTTCGTGCGCCACATCTCCATAATGATCTGGACAGCCTTCTTCTGCGCCGCACCCGTCGAGTTGGAGGTCACACGGATTTTGCCCAAGCCTGCGGCCGTCTTGTACTTCGAGGCGGCTAGATATTCCTTCGCCTTAGCGACGTTGAACTCGAAATACTTCTCATGCTCAGCAGTATAGCACCCAAGTTGCAATTCAGGATGCAACAAACCCAGCCATGCCTTCTGTGTGCCTTCAGTGGCTACTTCTGCCAGTTCTTTAAAGTTGACCGCATGAATGAGCGCCTTGCGAACATTGAGGTCATCTACGGGCGGCACGTTCCAATGGAACGACGAGTAGATGCCGAACGGCAATTTGTTCGCTTCCTCGCGTGCGCCCGGTGTGCGCCCCACGAGCTTGCGACGTGACGCGATGTCGCCAAACGAATAAGCGAAGTCAACCTGCCCCTTCTCGACGAGCGCTTCAAACGCCGACAATTCCTCGGCGACAACCAGTTCGAGTCGCTCGAAGATCGGCTTATCGCCCCACCAGCGCGGGTTGCGCGACATGACAACGTTGCGGCCCGTCGCGTCAATCGCAGTTACTTGATAGGGCCCGTTGACGCGCGGGTTCGGTTTGGCGAGGTAATTGGGATCAGCCTTCAGCTCTTTCGCAGGGACGACGCCGAGCCAGTAAATAGCAAGTTTGTGGTCAAGGAACGCATCGGGGT
The DNA here is from genome assembly GCA_964509505.1 of uncultured Anaerolineae bacterium. Classification (GTDB taxonomy): domain Bacteria; phylum Chloroflexota; class Anaerolineae; order JACRMK01; family JACRMK01; genus CAZDYP01. The sequence goes on from CAZDYP010000109.1 coordinate 13,335, forward strand.
TGTTGAGCTGAATCTCAAGCGTCTTGGCATCTTTAACGACCAATCCCGTGATATCCGTCGCTTTGCCATCCGCCACATCCTTGAATCCCTTGGCGTCGGCGAGCGCGTAGCCAGTGATGTTCGAGATCTTCTGCGCTGGGAGTGTGATCCATTCCCATGCATCTTTGAAATCCTGAGCGGTGACGGGTGTGCCATCCGACCAAACTGCTTTGGCATTGACCTTGATGGTCCACGTCTTCTTGTCTGCACTCGCCGTGACCGACTCAGCCAGCAACGGGCGCGCTTGAAATTCTACGTCATGATAAACTGGGCTGAGGAATTCATTGATCGCGACGGCTTGACCGCCCCAACGCACGCTCCAAGGTGCGAGCGGTTCTTGTGAGCCAAAGCCTTGCCAGGCAATCTTCAGAACTTGCTTATCTTGCGGCGCGGCATCGGCAGGCAAACCTGGCACCGCGGCGGCGGGCGCCGTTGTGGGCGCAGGCGCAGATGTAGCTACGGCAGGCGGCGCCGTCGTGGGCGCGGGCGCAGATGTAGCTACGGCAGCAGGCGGCGCGGGCGCGGTGGTCGGCGCAGGCGTAGCGGCCGGAGCACAAGCCGCTATCATCGCCAGCAACCACAGCATTGCGACGATCACATAACGTTTGGACATAGTTTCTCCTCCTTAGAGAAAGCATACGGTTTTGATTGGTAACGCACGAGGCAATGATAGGTTAAGTCAGGACCTCACCTCCTTTGCTCACAACAGCGACCGAGAGGAACAACGCACTTCATGTTATTCGCTCCGTCCTCAATTCGTTGTAGTGGGTTGCAATCACACTGGCACAGGCGCAGCCTCATCAAGCAACTTCAAGTGTCGCAGCTCCGCCCAGAAATCAGTGGGAATTGGTTGTTGGCAATAAGCGCTGTTCGCGCGCACTTCGTTGGGTGACGCTGCGCCGGGAATCACGGCGGCGACGGCGGGATGACCGAATGGGAATTGCAACGCAGCCGCTGGCAAAGACACCCCATGCCGCGCGCACACCGCTTCGATTTGGCGCACACGCTCCACGATCTGCGGCGGTGGTGTGCGATATTCGTAGTGTGTGTTGGCTGTTACGCCCGTCGCCAAGATACCCGAATTGAATGGCCCGCCGATGATGACACTGATATGCTTTTCCGCGCACAACGGCAAGAACGTGTGCGCTGCGGTTTGTTCCAGCAACGTATAGCGCCCTGCCAGCAAGAAGCAATCGAAATCGCCTGCGCGCGCGAAGTCTGACAACATCTGCCACTGGTTCATCCCTGCGCCAATGGCTTTGATGGCGCCTTGCGCTCGCAACTCGGCAAGCGCAGGATACGCGCCCGCCATCACTTCGTTGAAGTGACTTTTCGCATACGGGTCTGCGCCACGTTGCGTCACGCTCTCGTCAGGGTCATGGATGAACACGATGTCCACACGGTCAGTTTGCAGCCGCTTCAAACTTTCTTCCAATGAGCGCAGCGCCGCGTCGCGTGAATAATCGAAGACCGCATCAAACGCAGGCGCATCCACGAATGCGTCGTTGGGATCGCGAGTCGCGCGTGGCGCCAACACGCGTCCCACTTTGGTCGAGATAACAACCTCGTGACGTGGATAGCGCGACACAGCCATGCCCACTCGTCGCTCGCTCAAGCCATAGCCATACAACGGCGCCGTATCGAAGTAACGCACACCACCTCGATACGCCGCGTCAATCGTCGCCAGCGCATTCTCGTCGCTCATCGCCGCATACAAATTGCCCAACGCGCCGCCGCCCAAGCCAAGCGCGGTCACAGCGAGCGAGGTCATGCCGATGAGGTGTCGTTGCAACGGGTTCATACTCTTCACAAAAGTAATTGGTAATTAGTAATTGACGATCGCGCCTTCCGCTCGATGTACCTTTTGAAGAACGCAATATCAACACAAAGTCACAAAGAAATCACAAAGCACACAAAGGCGTCAATCTGTCTGCGTGTCCTTCGTGTGGTTGGCGTCTTGGTGTTGGCTTCGTCAGTCGGTGTAAGGATGAGAGGCAATCACAGATTGCCAATTACGAATTACCAAGCACGAATCACATATCCTTCACAGGCATCGTCACTCTCATGCCTTGTTGATGATGCGACTGCAAGAAGCCGAGCATAATAGACAACGAGCGCAGCGCTTCGCGCGGAGGCGACACACTCTCGCCGCCATAGGCGATGAGGCGCGCCATCTCTTCGACAACTGCTTGTAATGCACTATGCGTGGTGTGATGGCGCGGCAAATTGCGCTGTACCAAATCATACAGGCCTGCGCCGGGCGCGAAGATAGCGAACTCATGGTCGGATGCGCCAACATGGATGCGCCCCTTGTCGCCGATGAGGTCAACGCTTATATGTCCCACTGTCCCTTGCGAGCCTTGATACAATGCACGCACGCCGTTCTCGAAATGAATGATGCCCACCGCGCCGGGGTCGGTCTTGGGGTTGCGTCCCCCATCGCCCGCGTAACGGGGCCCGTAATGCTCGAAGTCGGCGTCAAGCGCCGCCTGTACCCACGCGGGCTCACTCTCTGCATAAAAGCACATCAAGTCAAGGAGATGCGTGCCATTGCGAAACAACATCGCACGCTCGCCGTTCAACGTGCCGACGATGCGTTGCAATGTTCCGATCTCTCCCTTGCGTACCAGCTCACGCGCGGCATGATACTCATAAATCCAGCGGCGCGTGTGTTCGATAGACATGGGGATGCGATATCGCTCAATCGCTTCGACCATCCGCAACGCATCGCTCATCGTCGTGGCAATCGGCTTCTCGCAGATGATACCCTTCACCCCCGCTTCGCAACCTGCGACAACCATAGCGGCGTGCAGATGGTCGGGCGTGCAAATCGTGAGGATGTCTAGCCGCATCTCCGCAAGCATCGCGCGATAATCGGTGTAATACTTCAGCTCTGGCCAACGCGCGCTCCAGCGTTCCCTGAAACGCGCCAGCAAGGCAGGCAGGACATCACACACCGCAACGAGTTCCGTCGTCGGCGAAATCGCCAACGCCGCCGCGTGGGTGTAGGGCATCTTCGTGCCTAGCACGGGATGGGGCGCAAGTTCGGCGGGCGCGGAGGTGATGACCTCCGAGAGGCCAATGACGCCAGCGCGAAATTTAGTCATGGTTTTTTTACAACCCTCTCAAGTTGAACGAATATCCAGCGCCCCTACTTTCGTTTCTACGGCAAAGTCAGGAGAGCCTATTTTCTTCAGTGAGCAACAAGCGCTACCCGATTCGTCATCGCCGACTCATACGCTGCGAGAATTGCCGCTGTCACTGCTTTGCCGTCGCGGGGTCCAACGAGTGGCGCGCGGTGCTCGTCAATCGCCGCGATGAAGTCGTCGAGAATGCGTGTCGTGCGCTCTGCGCCGGGGTCGTTGGCGGGGAAGCCGCGCACGTGCTGGTGGTAGCTCCCAAATAGTTCGACGCGCGGGCGAAACTCATCTACAAACATCATGCCATGCGAGCCATGCGCGCGAATCGTGAACTCGCCTACCGATGCAACCACCGCAGGCACACGCCCCACCGTCACCGTCGCTACGACGCCGCGCTCCAACGTGAACGCGACGCTCGCTAAATCTTCGACGCCATATTGTTGGTGCGGCTCGAAGAAGTGCGTGCCTGCCGCCGCATAGACGCTGACGATTTCGAGTCCCGTGATGAAGCGTAGATAACCGACGGGATAGACCAGGAAGTTCATCATTTCGCCGCCGCCGCTGAGCCTGCGATCCACGACGAGCTGAAAATCTTCGACCGCGCCCGACCCCAAGCCCCCCCCCGACAAAAAGTCAATGTGTAGCGCATACGGCAAACCGATTTTGCCATCGAGAATCGTTTGGCGCGCGAGCTGCGTAGATGACGCGAACAGACGATGAATGTAGGTGCATTGCACGCCTGTCTTGTTCACCGCAGCAATCAATTTGTCGCCGTCCTCAAGCGTCGTGCACATCGGCTTGTCCACCAACACATGCTTGCCCGCGAGCGCGGCCAGCGTCGCGAGCTTCGCGTGGCGCGTCGGCTCGGCGCAAACACTCACCATGTCCACAGCGTCGCACGCCAGCGCCGCATCCACATCCTCGATGTATGGCACGCCATACTTCGCCGCCATATCTATATTCGCCTTACGCATCCAATCAGGCAAGGACGGTTCATCTGCCACTGCGATAATCTTCATGCGGGGATGCGCAGCAATATAGGGCGCGTAATCGCGCTGATGGCGAATGCAAGAAAGCAGTAAGAC
>CAZDYP010000110.1:0-17594 GCA_964509505.1 uncultured Anaerolineae bacterium
CGGCAGCCGTGGCTGTCAGTTTGTCCGTTTGGGTGTCCGGTGTCGCCGCGCTCTATACCTGTATTATTTTTTGAACGTTCATCAGAGGGCCGTATCTTCGCGGTTCAACTGCGTAGCGCCTAACTGATTACAGGCAAAATTTGCTATGCCGCAAGCTACTACCTTTACTTTCACTGACCCCGATGGGTTTCGCATTTTCGTGCGTCAATGGTCGCCCGACGCGCATGCCAAAGCCGTTGTGCAAATCGCGCACGGCGCAGCCGAACACAGTCTGCGTTACGAGCGCTTCGCAACCTTTCTCAACGCCGCAGGCTACCTCGTCTATGCCAACGATCATCGTGGACATGGACAAACTGCCCACACCGTAGAGCAGTTGGGCATGGCAGGCGACGATGGTTGGAACGGCATCATTGCCGATGCCAAGCAGCTCACCGACCTCATCCAACAAACGCACCCTAACCAGCCAGTGTTTTTGTTTGGACACAGTTTAGGCTCATTACTCGCGCAACAATACATGCAGCGTTGGGGCGCTGGCTTGCGCGGTGTGGTGTTGAGCGGCGCTTTTGGGGTGCGCCCGAACTTGGACGAAGCCATCGCACAAGTCACAGCCCAACCGCGTGAGGCGCGCGCGCCCGGACTCAGTTCTCGCTTTGCCCAAGAGGGGCAACATCCCTTCGCCTGGTTAACGCGCGATAAAGCCGAAGCGCAAAAATACATGGACGATCCGCGCTGCGGTTTCCCATTCGCGTATGGCTTGACGGCGGATTACCTCAAGGGTGTGCGTGAAGCGTGGCAGCCTGAGAACGAAGCCCGCATCCCCAAGACGTTGCCTATCTTCTTCATCGCAGGCGACCAAGACCCTGTGGGTGGGCGACAGGCGTCATCGGTTCATGCGTTGCTGCAGCGCTATCAAGCGTTGGGCATTCACGATGTCCAAGCGAAAATTTACGCGGGCGCGCGACACGAGATACTGAACGAAATCAATCGCGAAGAAGTGCAGGCAGATGTGCTGGCATGGCTAACAGCTCATCTTATCAGTCATTAGAGCTAATCTAAAAGGCGCCAGCCACAGCATCCGCACTGTGGCTGGTGTGTTTCGCTCTTCAACTCCAATTACCAATTACCAATTACTCAAATATCCCCCGGCTCATCCGCCATCAACACGAGCTTTGGCGTGAACTTGCCGACAATCTCCACCAAGTCATGTTGGGCGGCGATGACTTGTTCAATCGGTTTGTAGGCTTGCGGCGATTCATCCAGACCGCCGCCTAACAATGTTACACCGCGCTCACGCAAGTATTGATCGCGCGCCGTCTTCGTGATCTTGTCCAACGCGCCGCGCCGACTCATTTGCCGCCCCGCGCCATGCGACGCCGAGTTGAGCGACTCGCTCACGCCGCGCCCACGTACCACATAGCCTGCGTCGCCCATCGAGCCAGGGATGACGCCCAGCACACCCACGGCGGCGGGCGTCGCGCCCTTGCGATGCACGATGACCTCGCGCCCGTCGCTCGTAGTCTCTTTCCAAGCAAAGTTGTGATGGTTCTCCACGACAGCGACTTCACGCAAGCCTACCGCCTCTGCGACGCGATGATGGATGACGTAATGATTCGCCGAGGCGAAGCGACCTGCTAATTCCATCGCCACCCAATACTCTTGTCCCGCTTCCGAATCGAGTGACAACCACGCGAGATGGCGCACCGCCTTGTCGAGGGTGGGATGCAAATTCATCGCCAGTTTCGAGTAGGTGTCCGCAATTTTGAAACCGACGCCGCGCGAGCCGCTGTGCGACAAGAGCGCGAGATACTTGCCCGCTTCCAACTGCAGGCGTTCATCGGGACGCTGCAACTCGAACATTCCCCACTCGACGAAGTGATTGCCCGTGCCGCTGGTGCCGATTTGATCGAGCGCTGTCCAACGCAATTTGCGCAGCAACGGCAGCGCGTTCCAAGCCTCGTCATCCAACACAGGATGCGTCGGACGATGGGGCCCCTTCCACTGCGCGCCCATGCCGAACCGCGTTTGTTCAATCAACGCTTTCTTGAATTGGCTTTCTTTCTGCCCAATCAAAATCGGCGACACATCGTAGATGGAAAGACGCATGCGACAAGCTATGTCAACCCCCACGGCATACGGAATGACGACGCCCTCCGTCGCCAACACGCCGCCGATAGGCAAGCCATAGCCCACGTGCGCGTCGGGCATCAGCGCGCCCGTGACGCTGACGGGCAAACGCATCGCCGCGTCCATCTGCGCCAATGCGCCCGCGTCAATCTGCTCGCGGCCCCACACACGATAATTGAGCGGCGCGTCACGCAATGCTTCGGGGTCGTGATGCTCTGCGGGGAAGAAGACGCGCAAGCACTCCTGCGCCAACTCGCCGAGCAGCACATCATAGAGATAGCCTTGCGGCTGGGCGCGCACGTCCGCGAGCTTCGCCAGAATCGCGTCGCGCTTCATGCCCGTCGCCGCCAACAACTCCGCCGCTTTCTTCGCGTGGCGAATGAGGGGGCCTTCGGGCCAACCAGTGTGTTTGAGAATATTGCCGCTAATCATAAGTCAGTATCCAGTAGTCAGGAATCAGGAGCCTGTCGCCATCACGCCTATTCAACCATAGTTCTACTACAAGCTGCCTCCGCATTTACGGCATGATTTTGTTCTGACATTCAACCGCTGCAAATTGAATAATCCTTTGATATGATTGAACTACATCATAACTGAATTCGCCTACTCCTCACAAGTCACCTACAATATCGCCCATTCCCATTCAAGGATTTGACGTGACTGCTTTCGCCCTGACGTTGATTTTGATTGCCGCTGTCGTTCACGCGACGTGGAACTTTCTTGCCAAGCGCGCGAGCGGCGGCGCGGCTTTCAGCTCGCTCTTTTCGTTCCTCTCGACATGCCTCTATACGCCCATCATCTTGCTATATGCGGTTTTCTTTCCACCATACATCGGCGGCATCGAATTGATCTTTATTGCAAGCAGTTCCATTTTACACGTCGCCTATTTTCTCCTCTTGCAACAAGGCTATCGCGTCGGCGACTTGTCCGTTGTCTATCCGCTTGCGCGCGGCACGGGACCGTTGCTCTCGACGTTGGGTGCGATTGCTTTGTTTGGCGAACATCCCTCATTCATCGCGTTGTGCGGCGCAATCTTGGTCATCGTCGGCGTATTCATCATGTCGGGCGGCGCTCGGTTGTTGCGACGCCAAAGCTTGGCACAAGGCATCAGCTACGGTCTCATCACAGGCGCCTTCATTGCCGCTTATACCTTGTGGGACAAACAAGCCGTGAGCGTGCTGCTGATTCCGCCGTTGATTTACGAATACAGCGCGAACTTGGGACGGTCATTGATCTTGGCGCCGCTTGCATGGCATCAACGCGACGCCGTCATGCGGGAATGGCGCACGCACCGCTACGAAGCCTTGGGCGTCGCCGCGCTCGCGCCGCTTTCGTATCTGCTCGTATTGGTTGCGATGACGACGACGCCTGTGAGCTATGTCGCGCCTGCGCGCGAGCTCAGTATTCTCATTGGCGCGATGATGGGTGCGCGCTGGTTGGGCGAAGGCGAAACACGACGACGATTGACAGCGGCGAGTGTGATGGTGTTGGGGGTGATGGCGCTCGCAGTAGGATAGAGGATATTAGGGGAGCTAAGAGGACATAATAAGCTACACTTCCCCTCATTTCCCCTAATCTCCCCTATCTCCCCCTTATCTTCCTTATCGCCCTTATTTCCTCTAATCTCCCCTTATCTCCCCTTCATCTCCGCTTAATGCCACGCTGCGACACTACGGCACACGTCTCATCACACAGCCGTTCCACCACCGAAGTGCTGGCGCCATGCGGCGAAAAGATGGCGGCATGGCAGCGCGCTCGATGTGCTGAAAGCCAAAACGTGCGTAGTATGATGCGAGGCGACTGGCGCACACCAAATACACTATGCCTGTTTCACGCGCCAGCAATGCGCGAATGATTTGCGCGCCGATGCCTTGCCGTTGATGTGATGGGATGACAGCCAGCGAAGCGAGCTCGCGGCTGCCGTCCTTGTGTGGTTTCACTTGCCCCACGCCGACGATGCGCCCAGCGGTTTCGGCGACAAGGAAACGTTGCCAATCCAACTCGGTGGGGTTGATGCGCGCGCGCCACACAATGCGGCGAATCGTCCAACGCTCAGGTTCACGCGCAGGGCGGATAAAGATAGACATTGAACTTTTTGTGAGGGGTTGACGTATCTACTGTAAAGCGAATTGGCGCTTGGCTCTACATCGCATGATACGCGAACACACTGCGCGCTTCGGGATCAACCAGCCAAACGAGCTTCACGCCAAAAGTTCTTCGCCTGTCATCAATTTGTCTGTGGGGGGCGCGCAAGCATCACCAGCGTTTCACCTCCGCACAGAATTATAATGGTTGAAACTGATTTGACGCAATCATCACGTGCTAGTATGCTACTATCTCAATAGTTAGTGGTGTTAAGCATTTATCCCTCGCTGAGTGCATCACCTGCGCCCATCTTACATATCAAACCTCACAGGTCTCAAAGACCTGTGAAGTCTAACAAATGAAAGGTCGCATTATGAGCCAACTGCCTCCATCTATTGGTCGCACTCGTTTTCCGAGCTCATTCAAACCTGAGCCTGACAAGAAGCCGACGCCCCCGCCCAAACCCAACCGCTTGCAGAAACTCAAAACGTTAGGACGCAATCTGTTGTGGGTGGTGATTGGCGTGATGATTGCATTTATCGCGCTCGTCGCCTACAATCGCGCTTACCCCGGGCCCAAAGTGTACAATGCCAACGAAATCAGCGAGATGATTGCGCTGGCGATGGCTTCCGCGACGCCGCCGCCGCCGATGGCTGCAGTGGTGTATGACATCATTCGCCCCTCGATGGTGTGGATTGAAACGAAAGTCTTGACAACCGAAGGCAAGAACGATGGTGGCCGCGGTTCTGGTGTGGTGGTGGATGACCAAGGGCTCATTCTCACGAGCTGGCATGTGGTGGAGAAAGCGCTGAACATCCGCGTCATCTTTTACGATGGCACCGACTCCGAAGCGAACGTCGTCGGCAAAGACCCCGAGAGAGACATCGCTGTGCTGCGCGCCAAGATATTGCCCGATCAACTTGTGCCAGCCACACTGGGCAACCCGCGCGCTTTGAGCCCCGGCGATGAGGTGGTCGCCGTTGGTCATCCCTTTGGCATCGCCAACACAGTGACAAAAGGCGTCGTGTCAGGTCTCAACCGCACCTTCACACCGCCGAACAAAGACCAAGCTTTGAAAGGTCTGATTCAGTTTGACGCTGCTGTGAACCCCGGCAATTCAGGCGGGCCCTTGCTCAACGCCAATGGCGAAGTGGTCGGCATCGTGACAGGTCTCATCAACCCAACCAAGCAAGATGTGTTCATCGGCATCGGCTTTGCTGTGCCAATTGACATGGCCGCCGCCGCTGCTGGCTCCCCCGTGCAGTAGTTGCGACTCGCTAGAGACTAATGACTAAAGACTAATGACTAACTGGAGGTAGTGTGACCGTCGCAGACAACAAACAAGCGTCTCCCGAAGGCGCTGCAACCATGGAGCATGTATTATTTGAAGTTAAGAAGATCATCGTAGGACAAGACCATTTGTTGGAACGGTTGTTGGTAGCGCTGTTAGCGCGTGGGCATATTCTTGTCGAGGGGGTGCCAGGCCTTGCCAAGACGCTCGCTATTAAGACACTCGCACAAGCCATCGGCGGATTGTTCAAGCGTATTCAATTCACGCCCGACCTTGTCCCTGCTGACCTCGTAGGCACACGCATCTACAATCAGAAGACAGGCGACTTTAACACCTCGCTCGGTCCCGTCTTCACCAATCTCTTGCTTGCCGACGAGATCAACCGTGCGCCTGCAAAGGTGCAGAGCGCGTTGCTCGAAGTGATGCAAGAACGGCAAGTGACCATCGGCACCGAAACGCACAAAGTTCCCAATCCTTTCCTCGTGCTCGCCACGCAGAACCCCATCGAAACCGAAGGCACCTATCCATTACCCGAAGCGCAAGTGGACCGCTTTATGATGAAAGTGCTCGTTGGCTATCCGAATGAGCGCGAGGAATTCGTCATCGTCGAGCGTGTGACAGGTAAACTACCGAACATCGAGCCTGTGCTGACTACCGACCAGCTCATCGAACTGCAACAACAAGCCGATGCGGTGTATGCCGACCCTGCCTTGCTCGAATACGCCGTGCGGATTGCATCGGCGACGCGCTATCCATCACAATATGGCTTGAGCGACCTCGCGCGTTACATCACTTATGGCGCCAGTCCGCGCGCGCCCATCAACGTCATCCTCGCCGCGCGCGCGTTAGCATTCGTGCGCGGCCGCACGTACGTCATCCCACAAGATGTAATTGATATGGTGCTTGATGTGTTCCGTCATCGCATGGTGTTGTCATACGAAGCGATGTCCGATGCCGTCACTAGTGATATGCTGATCCAAAAAATTTTGGAACGTATCCCTGTGCCCGTCGTGCCGTTGCAAGCCAATTTTGAAATTCCACAGAGAGAAATGGTGCCCGCCTGATGACAGTCTTGGTCACGCCGCGCGCAAACGAAGGCGCTGCCGTTACTCCTGAGCGCATTTTGAATCGTCTCGATTGGACAGTCATTCGTCGACTCGACGGCATTTTGCTCGGCGATTATCGCACGCTGTTTTACGGCTTCGGGCTTGACCTGGCTGAAGTGCGCGAGTATCTGCCCGAAGACGACATCCGCTACATGGACTGGAACGTGACCGCGCGCATGAACGCGCCATACGTGCGCCAGTATCACGAAGACCGCGAGATTACTGCGTGGTTCTTGCTCGACCTCAGTCCATCGGTTGATTTTGGCACTATCAAACAACTCAAGCGCGACCTGGTCATTGAGTTCACGGCGACGCTCTCGCGCCTGCTGACGCGGCACGGCAACAAGGTCGGCGCGATTGTCTATGACGACCACATCGAAAAGATCATCCCCGCGCGGAGCGGCAAGCTGCACGTCTTGCGTCTCATCAACGACTTAATGAAATTGCCGCGTTTGAAGAAAGCGCCCTACACCGATTTGACGGCGCTGCTTGACATGGCGGGGCGCGCCATTCGTCGTCGCTCGCTCATCTTCATCGTGTCCGACTTCTTCAGCGCGCCGGGGTGGGAGCGCCCCTTGCGTTATTTAACGCAACGCCACGAGGTGTTAGCCGTGCAGCTATATGATCCGCGTGAGCTGGAGCTGCCCGATGTCGGGCTCATCGTGATGGAGGATGCGGAGACAGGCGAACAGTTATACGTGAACACGAGCGATAGAAAATTTCGCAAGCGCTTTATGGACGCGGCGCACAAACGTTTAGCAACCTTGAACACGGCGCTGCGTCATTCCAGTGTAGATGTGTTGCCGCTTTCGACGGAAGATGATTTGGTACGCGCGATCTTACGCTTTGCGTCATTGCGGAAACAACGCAGAGCGCACGTGCGCGGACGTTAGGAGGGAGGACTTATGACGTTCCTATGGAGCTACATGCTCTGGCTATTGTTGTTGGTGCCTGTGCTTAGCTTGTTTTACATGTGGTCACAGCGCCGCCGCCAGAAATACGTCGTCCGTTTTGCGAGCCTCTCGCTTGTCAAAGAAGCCATCGGCCGGGGGCCCGGTTTGCGCCGCCACATTCCCCCTGCGTTGTTCTTGCTTGGCTTGACGATCATGATTCTCGCGCTAGCGAGGCCGCATGGCTACGTGACCGTGTTCAAGCAAGAAGGCACCGTCATCTTAGCCATTGATGTTTCAGGCAGTATGTTAGCCGATGACTTGAAGCCAGACCGTATGGAAGCGGCGAAGAATGCGGCGCTCGCCTTCGTCGAGAAGCAGCCGCAAGGCGTACGCATGGGCGTCGTGTCGTTCACAGACAACGCTGCCTTGGTGCAAGCGCCGACGACCGACAAAGAAACGGTGAAAGCCGCCATCAAACGCCTGCAAGCGCAACGCGGCACCGCCATTGGGCGCGGCTTGCAAGCGTCGCTCGATGCAATTGCCGAAGAACCACAAGCGCCGTTGGTTGATTCGAACAGCAGCCCGTTTGTGAAACCAACGCCACGCCCGACGCCAACCCCTTTGCCTAAAGGTGAGTATGCGCCCGCCATCATCGTGTTGATGACCGACGGCGAAAACAATTTGCCGCCCGAACCGCTCGAAGTCGCGCCCCAAGCCGTGCAGCGCGGCATCCGCGTTTTCACGGTTGGCGTTGGCAGCCCCGATGGCGCGATTCTCAAAATTCAAGGGCGTTCGGTGCGGACACGCCTGGACGAAGCGACGCTCAAGCGCATCGCTGAGATGACCGACGGCGAGTATTACAACGCCAGCACCGAAACCGATTTGAAGAAAGTGTACGAGAACCTCGGCACCAACGTCGTGCAGCGCACCGAGCAAACCGAAATCACCGCCTACTTCACAGGCGTTGCCATTGCGCTCACCATGCTCGGCGGCTTGTTGTCGCTGTTCTGGTTCAGTCGCTTGCCATAGTTGGCTGATAGCCAATAGCCAATGCTCACCACAGAAATGCAGCGGGCGCAGAGAAAAATCAGAACTCTGTGTCCTCGGTGTTTCTGTGGTGAATTTTTTTGATGAGACGACGATGAGACTCCCCTTCACCAAAATGCACGGTCTCGGCAACGATTTCGTAGTGATAGATGCGCGCGCAGCCGTCGCGCCGCCCATTGGGGATTGGGCGGCGCTCGCGCGAGCGATGTGTGATCGTCACTGCGGCGTCGGTGCAGACCAGCTCTTGCTCGTCTGCGACTCGAGGCGCGCCGACGTGATGATGCGCTTGTTCAATACCGACGGCTTCGAGGCAGAGATGTGCGGCAACGGTGTGCGTTGCATCGGCAAGTATGTCTATGAACGTGGCATCATTCACAAACCCCACTTCAGCCTCGAAACGCTTGGAGGCATCAAGCGTTTGCAATTGCATATCGAGGATGAAGTCGTGACGGGCGCGACGGTTGCGATGGGTGCGCCGCGCCTCATCTTTGAGCGCGAGACGATTGAGGTCGGCGTCAATGGACATCGCGCACGCTTGACGGTAATGGGCGTGGACATGGGCAATCCGCACGCGGTCGCGTTCATTGATACACCCGTGAACGAGTTTCCGTTAGAGCAGCTTGGCGCGCTGGTCGAGCATCACGCGCTGTTTCCCAATCGCACCAACTTCGAGATTGTGAACGTCGTCTCTAATGACGGGAGCAGCCCGAGCATGTCGCAGGATACGCATGGCAGGCGGTCTTTGCATGTGCGCGTTTGGGAACGCAGCGCCGGCATCACGCTCGCATGTGGCACAGGAGCATGTGCGGCGACAGCGGCTGCGCGTTGGCAAGGTTTCATCGGCGACGCGGCGCATGTGCGCTTGCCCGGCGGCACGCTCATGATTACATGGGATGGCGAAGGCGACATCATGATGACGGGACCTGCGGCGACGGTATTTGAGGGTGAGTGGCCCATCGGTTAGTTAATCTTAGAGAGTGTTTTGAAATTCAGACCCTAAGCGAAACCGTTAGGGTCTCGGTCTGATATTTTCAAAACACTTTCTTAGAGCTATTTTGACGCTCACCGTACGCGCAGATAGAATATCTCCATGCCTACACCATTTCCGGAGATGGATCCGTATCTTGAGAGCGCCTGCGCTTGTGGGCACAGTTTCATACCACAAGGATAAACATGCCCCACCTCCACTATCCGCCGACTCGCAAAACCAATCACATAGATGATTACCATGGGACGCCCGTCGCCGACCCGTATCGCTGGCTCGAAGACCCCGACTCGCCTGAGACGCGCGCGTGGATTGACGCGCAAAACAAACTTACGCGCGCGTTCCTCGACGCGATTCCTGCGCGCGCGCGCATTCACCAACGCTTGACTGAGCTGTGGAATTATCCGAAAGCGCAAGCGCCCTTCAAAAAAGGTTCGCGCTATTTTCAATTCCGCAACACGGGCTTGCAAAATCAAGATGTGTTGTATGTAAGGGAAGCGCTCGACGCCGCGCCGCGCGTGTTGCTCGACCCCAATGCGCTGTCTGAGGATGGCACCGTCGCCGTGAACTTCTATGAGGTGAGCGCTGATGGACGCTGGCTGGCGTATGCGACCAGCACGAGCGGCTCCGACTGGTTGAGGTGGCGCGTGCGTGATGTGAACACGGGCGACGATTTGCCCGATGTGTTGGAGTGGGCGAAGTTCAGCAACGCCGCTTGGCTGCACGACAGCTCAGGGTTTTTCTATTGCCGCTACGACGCGCCTGCACAGGGCAAAACCTACACGGGCGCGAACTTCTATCATAAAGTTTACCTGCATCGGCTCGGCGCGTCCCAGTCGGAAGATACGCTCATTTATCATCGGCCTGATCAAAAAGAATGGAACTTCCAACCGCGCGTCAGCGACGACGGACGTTATCTCATCTTGCACGTCTCGCAAGGCACCGACGAGCGCAATCGCATCTTCTACAAAGATTTGCAAGAGCCAACGCTCTTCCCACCGCACGTCGCATCGCGCGAGACACATCCACGCGCAGGGTTCATCGCGGAAACATCAGAGTTCTCGCGGCAGTATGGCTTCGTCGAATTGCTGTCCGAGCTCGAAGCGGCTTATCATTTCGTTGGCAATAGCGGCGCGGTGTTTTTCTTCCGCACGAACCAAGACGCGCCGCGCGGCAGACTCATTGCGATTGACACAACCTTTGAAACGGTACGGCTCGAAACCTTCATTGCCGAAACGAAAGATGTGCTCGAAGCGGTGACGATGGCATACAACGTCTTCGTGGCGCGCTATTTGCGCGACGCGCGCCATCAGCTGAAATTGTTTGACCTTGAGGGAGAGTTCTTACAGGAACTTGAGCTGCCTACACTTGGTTCATTGTTGACGGTGAATGGACGACGCGCTGATCACGAATTTTTCTACACCTTCCACTCGTTCATCCATCCGCCGACTATCTATCGCCATGATGTGATACAGGGGCTCACCGAGCTGGCGAACACAACCGAGCTCGCTTTCGACGCAACGCCATACACGACGCGCCAAGTGTTCGTGAGAAGCAAAGATGGCGCGCGCGTGCCAATGTTTTTGATTCATCGCAACGATTTGCAATTCGACGGCAACCATCCCACATTGTTATATGGTTATGGCGGTTTCAACATTCCGATGCTGCCCCTGTTCATGCAGAGCCGTTTGGTGTGGCTCGAAATGGGCGGCGTATTAGCGGTGGCGAATTTGCGCGGCGGCGGCGAGTATGGCGCGGAGTGGCACCGCGCAGGCTCGTTGCATCAGAAGCAAAACGTCTTCGACGATTTCATCGCGTGCGCCGAACACCTCATCGCAGAAAAAATCACGTCGCGCGCGCGTCTGGCGATTCATGGACGCTCGAATGGCGGCTTGCTCGTCGGCGCAACGCTGAACCAACGCCCCGATTTGTTCGGTGCGGCGTTGCCTTATGTCGGCGTGATGGACATGCTGCGCTTCCACCAGTTCACGATTGGCTGGGCGTGGGTCAGCGATTATGGCAGCGCGGATAATCCCGACGACTTCCCCGTCCTCTACGCCTATTCACCCTTGCACAACCTCAAACAAGGCGCAGCGTATCCGCCCACGCTCATCACGACTGCTGATCACGATGACCGTGTGGTGCCAGCGCACTCGTTCAAATATGCGGCGGCGCTGCAAGCAGCGCAAGGCGGCGCTGCGCCCATTCTCATTCGCATTGACGTGAAGGCGGGGCATGGCATGGGCAAACCGACGACGATGCTGATTGACGATGCGGCGGATATGTGGGCGTTTCTGGCGGCGACGATTGGCAAGGACGTGATGGGATAACCTAATGACACGATGGCACGGTGACAAGAACCTCTCTAATCTCCTCTAGTTTCCCATCACCGTAAACACTCCCCCCGCACTCCTCCCCATCACCTCGGGAAAATACATCTCGTACGCTCGCGCCGGCGCGGCACGGAACTCGCCCGCCACGCTCGCGCGTAGCATGTACGTGTATTCGTACGTGCCTTTGCCCAAGAACGTGGCAAACACGGCAACGCGGTCATCGCGCAAATCGCTATACGCCCAATACCTCCACCACGGACGATACCAACGCCCGAAGAATGGATCATCCTCAGGCAAATTTTTATCCTTCAATTCGGGCGCGCGCGCCGCTACGCTGCTCGTCTTCAATGTCGTGTTCACCACCTCGAAGCCTGCGGGCAATGGGTCTTCGAGCGCGAGATAGTGCAAGTCGGTCGGCGCGACGACGACGAGCTTCACCTGCACGTAGTCGCCTACTTTTGCCGACTCAATGGCACGGTCGGTCGGCTTCAACGTCTGCGAGTCAACGGCGAAGTATTGTCGCCCGACGATGATACCGCGATTCAACGCCTTCACTTGGTCGGCGGGCAAGTAATAACGCAGCGACGCCGCGTAATAGAATCGCCCCTCCGCACCATTGCGCTCAATCAACAAATCATTCGCTGCATTCAACGCCAGCTCTTTCACGGCGACAGTCAATGTCCGCGCTTGGTCAATGTTCGTTTTGCTCACCGCGCCATCGCCCAGTGGTTTGCCGTTGAGCGACACGTTAAATGTGTAATTGCCTTGCAGCTCCCCACTCGCTGCCATGTATTCGGTCAGCGCGAGTGTCGCCCACGCCGTCTCTTGTGTCGTCTGCCAATGCCCATCTTTGCGCGCCGCCAGCAGCCAACGCACTGCATTGGTCAACGTCACCACCTGCGGGTCGAGCGTGCGCGCCAACGCCATCACCACCAGCGCCGTCGTGCGAGTGTTCGTGTTCATCAGGTAATAATCGTTTCGCGCTTCCTCCCAAGACGCACCTGTCGCACTCTGTTTCGCCGCGCTCGTCAACTCGGTTTGCACCGCCAGCGCTTGCGTTTGTAGATTCGCGCGCTTCAACGTCATCAGCAACAACGCCTTGCCATAAACGCCCAGATTCGCGCGCGACTCATACAGATTGACCGCGCGGCTCGTCACGGTGCGCCCTAGTTCCGACAATACAAAGATGACGAAAGCGCGCTCGTTATACACATAGCCAAGTTTTGCATCCACAGGTTTATCGAGATAGCGAGTGAGGAATTGCTCTGCGCGATTCATCACTGCTTGATTGACGGCAAAGCCCGCATTGCGCGCCACCTGTAGACTCCACAACGCGTACGCCGTGAGCAGCGGCTTGCTCTCGTCGCGCGCACACCAACCCCAGCCTCCATCCACAGTTTGCAGCGCATACAACCGCTGCACTGCGCGACTGACGTTGACTTCCAACGCCAACCGTGTCGCGGGCCGCTCGACACCCAACCGTTGCAACGCCTGATACATCACGACGCTAGGGAAAAATTTGCTGACGGTCTGCTCGCTGCACTCGTAGTCAAACGATTCGAGGTATTTCAAGCTGGCTTGGTTTGCCGCCGCCAGCGAGGGCGCGAGTTCAATCGTCAACTCGCCCGCATTTTTATCTGCAACGGCGGGTAGTTGAATCTTCTCCACCGTCTTCACCTCCACTTGCCCCGCAGTGGCGACCACTTCAGCGGTGCTATATGGCAACACAGGAATCGTGAGCTCGACGGCATCTTGCAAGGCGAAATCCGCGCCGCCTGATGCAGCAAATTTGATCACGGCTTTCGCCACACCACTCGGCGTCGTCGCGGACCAACTGACTTTCGCTTTATCGTGCGCCTTCACGGTGATCGTCTGTAAGCGTGGCGCCGCGCTATCGAAATCGAGCTCGCGCGTTTCGATACTCACGTTAGCGCGCACATCTTTGTCGCCGTTGTTGTTGACAACGGCTTCCAGTTGCGTTTTGTCGCCTGCGACGAAGAAGCGCGGCGTCACGGGACGCACCAACAAATCTTTTGTACTAACGATGTCCGCGCGCGCCTCGCCCACCAACGTCGCCGCCGTGATGCCCTTCGCCATGAAGTTCCACGTCGTCAAATTGTCGGGCAGCGCAATCGTAACCTGCGCGCGTCCAGTCGCATCCGTTGTCACCGTCGCATTCCAATAGGCGGTGTCACGGAAATCGCGTCGCACGCCTGGTTGAGCTGCCGCGCCGCCGCCGCCTTTCGCTTCTGCCTGCGTTTGTTGATTCACACGCTCAATGGAATTGACGAGCGTCGCCGCCGTTTGCACGCGCAAGCCCCGCCGCCCATAAAACGCATCGCGCAACGCCGTCGCCAAATCAGTGACGAGCGATTGCACCGCCTTGTCCACCAATGCAATGCTGAACTCCGCCTCGACAGGTTTGCCCGTCGCATCTTTCGCCTCGATAGTGAACGTCGCCTTCTCGTTGGGACTATACTGTTGCTTGTCGGCGGTCACTTTGACTTGCAGCTCTTTTGCGTTGATGGAAACGCCGAGACTCGCATAGCCCAATTTGAATTGCGGCAGCGGACTATCGGGACCGCGCCCCTTGACCAACAGCAGCGACACAAAGACATTCGGCGCGTAATCGGGCTTGATCGGAATTTGCACACGGTCGCTGTTGCTCGTCAACCGAATGCGACGCACCTCACGAATCGTGCCACGCTCAATCGTCAACAACGCTTCAGCGTCTTTGAATGGCGATGCGATGAGCACCTCCGCCGTGTCGCCCACGTTGTAAGTTTGCTTATCAGCGACAAGGTCAATGCGGTCATGGTTTTCGACGCGCCAATTGATGAATTCGCCGCCGGCAACCCATAGATACGTCGCACTGCGAATCTTGTTTTGATTGGTGTCAGCGCCTTCCACGACGATGCGATACAATCCGCCTTTGCTGGGCGTGAAGCGCGCAACCACAGGCGCAGCGGCGCTCGTCATCACCTCCAGCTTTGAGACAAACGTATCCGTGAACGTGCTTGTCCAATAGAAGCCGCCGTCCTCGCGCTTCTCGCGCACGCTGAACCATTTGCGTTCATAGAACGAGATGCTGATGGGTTGATTGCCAATAAGCTTGCCCTGCGTGTCAACGGTCATCACGTCAACGGCTTGCTCTGTGCCGGCTGCGCCTACATAGCGTTGCGGGCGCACGCCAATGTAGTATTGTCCTTTATGCACAGGCACGCTCACCCGATTCGCCACCGATTGATGATTGACATCCATGACTTCGGCTTCGAGCGTGAACGATTGGCTCAACGGAAAGTCTTTCAAATCGGCAGGCGTCTCGAAAACGAACTTGCCGCTTGCATCAGTCTTGCCTTTGCCTTCACGCACCGCCTCGCCGCGCCGTTGCCAATGGCGCAGCAAATCGTCGTCCACGAAGTCCCATGAACCTTTGAACGCCGCAGGCAAAGATACTTCGTCGGGCAGCTGGAAGAATAAGTCTTCGCTCAACAAGCGCCAGGTCACCGCGGCGTCGTTCACTGCGCCGCCAAAAAAGTAACTCGCGTTCGTCTCGACCTTGATCGTTTCGCCCTGCGTATATTCGCCCTTGTCGCTCTTCGTCTCGACTTGAAATTCGGGACGGCGATATTCGGCGACGACGAATGAGACGTTGCTGACCGTGCGCCGATTGCCTGTGCCTAATTCGATGCTGAGATCATACGTGCCTGTCGCCGCCGCCTCGCTCAATTTGATTTCGCCGTTGAATGTGCCGAAGCGATTGAGCGGCAGGTCCTGTTTGAAAATTTCCTTGCCCTGCGCATCGCGCACCTTCACAGGCGCCAGCGGCACATCCGGCAAGGTGTAATTTGCGTCGTTGTCACGGCGCACGATGCCCTTGAAATAGACCGTCTGCCCCGAGCGATAGATTGAACGATCCGTGTAAAGATTCGCGTAATAATCTTGCGCTTGATATTGCGCTGGTAAATCGAAGTCCCAGATGGCGACGCCGCTGTTCCAATCGCTGCCCACTGCGCCAATGATGCGCCCATCCAATTCGCTCAAGGCAAAGATGGGCTCGAAGGCTTCAACGCCCGTGAAGGTCGCGCGGAATAAACCATCCTTGTCGGTCTTGCCCGTCGCCAATGGCGGCGCAATGCTGCCCGCGCTTTGTGCGGAAGGTGACGCATACAACGTGATTGGCACATCAGGCACAGGTTGACCCAACTTCAAATCAGTCACCCACACCAGCGCTTCTTTGTCAGTGCGCTTCAAGGCAAGGTTCAAACCCGACACAACCAGCAAATGTTTGTTGGTCGCCGCCACGCCCGCCCCTCGCGCGTTGAGATAATACACGCCAGGCGGGAGGGGCGACTCTGGTGGTCGCCCTCCTTGTGGTTGCCCTAAAGTGGTGGAGACGATGCGCGACGCATTCAACGGCGCGTTGGGCGTCTGCGACCACTCGCGCAATTTGTTCGCAGCGGGCGGGCGATAGTTCTGCCAGACTTGGAAACGATTGCGCCCGATGAGCTGCATGAAGTCGTTGCGCTCAACGCGGAACAATTCATAGTCAATGCGTTCGACATTCGTTTGTGTCGCATAGATGAGCTGGGGTCCATTCGCATCGTACATGCCCATCATGCCCGGCACCGACAACGCGAGCGACGGTTCAAGCGGCGCGGCAGTGAAACGCACGACCACATCTTTGCCGAGTTTCTCGCCATAGCGTGTGAGCGAGTCGCCACTGATGGTCACGACATACTCTTGCGATGCGAGCCAACCGCCGTAAATGCGCGCGGCGATGTTCTCTGCTTCTCTCCCGCGCGACTCAAAGCGCACCGAGGGATTCGTAATCGTTGGGACAATCGTGTACTTGAAATGCTTGTCGTCCATCGGCGCGCTGAAGTTGATGACGAAACCACTGCGAATATCCTTGCTGCTCTTGTCGCCATCCTTCGGCAGCGTCGCCACAATCGCAGGCTCTTTGACCGTCGTGAACGACCATTGCGTCGCTTTCGATGACGATGCGCGATTCGCGTCTTGCGCGCCCGCCGCGAGCTGCGCCGTGTATTTCGTGTCATAAGTGAGCGGCGCAGTAGGGTTGAAACGCGCCACCAACCCATCCCATTCAAAACGTCCGCTGATTGGGGCGGCAGTTGCACTGCCGTCCCCTCGCCTGAGCGTGAAGCGCGACTCGACGGAGGCTTTGTCCATCTCCGTGCTGAAGGTGACACTGATCGGTTGCGTGACGCCGACGAACTGTGTGTTCTCATCAGGATATTTTTGCGCAATCGAAGGCGCTGTTGTCTTGAACGTCCAACTAAAACTATCGAGCTTCGCGCCGAGCATGTCGGTGAGTGGCGCGACCTTTACGGTGTACGTCATCGCCACGCGCAGGTTCTCGCCGGGCGTAAACACGTACGTCGCGGTGTTGAGCCATTCACCCGTTCCTTTCACCTCGGGCTGAAGTGTCAACGGCTGCGGCAACGATTTTTGCGCCTCGACAGACACGAGCGGCACGACGGGATGATTGAACTGCACGAGAATGCGCGTACGGTCTTTGACGACAGGCGCATCATCGGATTTGTCGGCGGGCAACGTCGCCACAACGCTGAGTGGTTCGTTAGTAAGATTGGGCGCAAAGAGCGCGGCGACGGGTTTGGATGGTTGGGTGGTTGGAGTGTTGGGTGGTTGGGTGGTTGGGTGGGATGGCGTCGTCGCTTGCGCCTGCGGTGAGGGAGATGAGGGCGG
>CAZDYP010000111.1:0-17531 GCA_964509505.1 uncultured Anaerolineae bacterium
GCGCAGAAAACCTGCGTGAAATGCTTTGTTGCTTGCCAGCGAGACCTTTAGGGTCTCCAACGCCAGATGACCGCATCATGGCGGCGCTGGCGCATCTCTCTGCGATATTGCCTTACCCATAGGAGTTACGCAGTTGAACCGCGAAGAGACGAAGAACGCGAACCTGCTTTGTTTTTTCTCGCGCCCGCTTGCCCGCTTGAGAGGGTCGCCGCTGTGCGGCGCCATGGCCCCAACTGCGAAACGCCTAACCCATCAGCGTAAAGGTTTATCATGCGTATCGTCACCATCAAATGCCCTAACTGTGGTTCAGCGCTGGAAGTATCGGATCAGCTTAAATCGGCGCAGTGCAATTATTGCGGTTCGCGTATCGTGATGGATTGGAGCGACCCCGCCGTGCTGTCCGCGCATCTGGAGCAAGGTTGGCGTGCGCTCCGCGCAGGGCAATTCGAAGTCGCGCACACGCATTTCATACGCGCGGTGGAACAATATCCTACCAGTCACGACGCGCACTTTTGGAAAGGTGTGACGGCGGCGTTGCGTGGGCAGCTGGAGGAAGCGGAAGAGGCGCGTCGCAGATCAGCGCTTACTGCCGACGACGCCATCGAGCGCGTGGCGACGCTGTTTAGCGGCTTGCCCGAAGCGATGGGCAAAGCATTGCTGCGAGTGTGCTCGCAAGCCGATTATTTTCCTACTTTGCGCGAAATTTTTCTGGGGGCGGCCGAACGGCTCGCGCCGAGTCAAGCGGCGCGTTATTATCTGTATGGCTTGACCGAGCAGGCGATAGCAGCGGGACGCTTCGACAAAGCGGAAGCGTATCTGGAACGCGCGTTGCAACTTGACCCCAAGCAGAGCGCCGACATCACGGGTGAGGTGTCGTGGCTAGGTTACAGCTATCTGGCGCATGGTTACATTGGCTTGGCGAATCGCGCGGGCGATGTGCTTGACTTTGAGCGCGCTGCAATTTATCTGGAGCGCGCGCTAGGCATTGACCCGCAACAAAAAGCAGAGGTCGTCGGTTCGGCGCAGCTCAATGAGCATGGCAAACCAACGTATCTCGGCTACATTGGTTTAGCATGGTTAGCGACGAATGCCGCGAAGTTTGAACACGCCACAAAATTTTTGGAGCGCGCGTTACAGCTCGACTCCACGCAGCAGCGCGTCATTGTCGGGCAATGGCCACAAACCGCAGATACCCATGATGCGATGAGTTTTGAGTATGGCTATCTTGGTCTCGCCTATCACGCGCTGCAACATGGACAGCTCGCGCAAGCGGCGGCAGCGCTAGAGCGCGTGTTGCAACTCGCCCCACAACAGCAGCGCCTTGTCATTGGGCAGCAACGCGCCGATACCACAGACCCAGCAGCCAGCTATGGTTATTGGAGTTTGGCGTATCGCGCCTTACAAGCGAGCGATGTGTCGCAAGCGGTGGCTTATCTGTTGCGGCTCAAGCAATTGGATAAGCGTTTATCGTTGGCGCCTGTCGCGCAATGGGCTGTGAATGGCAAGGGCTACATAGCGCTCGCGCGTGTTGCCAAACAATTGAACGATGACGACGCCGTGAAAAAATATCTCCACCAATATGGCAAGCTGGGCTACAAGCGTGAAGCGCAGGCGCTGGCGCACGAGCTGGGCGTCAAGTTGGGACGGTTGTGATGAGATTATTGGAACACGAAGCCAAACAACTTCTCTCTGAAATCGGTATCCCGATTCCACGCGAAGCCGTTGTCACAACGCCTAATGAAGCTACAGAGTTTGCGCGCGCGTTGAACGCGCCCGTCGTCGTCAAAGCGCAAATCCCTATCGGCGGGCGCGCAAAAATGGGCGGCGTCTTGTTCGCCTCGTCGCCCGAAGCCGTCGCGCGCGCCGCGCAAAAATTATTGGGCGCGACGATAGGGGGTTATGTGGTCGAGCGTATCTCTGTGCAAGAGCGCATCGAAGAGCGTGGCGAGTTTTATCTTGCGGCGACGTTGAATTCGCGTGAGCGCTGCGCCGTGTTGCTTGCCTCGGCGGAAGGCGGCGTTGACATCGAAGAATCACGGCGCGTTTTACGGCAAACATTTTCGTTGCGCCAACCGTATCCACTATTTCGCGCGCGCGAATTGGCGGCGCAGCTGGGCGCACACACAGGCGCGCCCCTACAACCATTAACCGACATCATCCACAAACTCGCGCGCTTCTTTCAACAAAGCGATGCGTTGCTCATCGAAGTCAATCCACTCCTATTAACAAATCCCCAATCTCCCAATCCAAATTCCAATCTATGGATTGCGGTGGACGCGCACATTGAGCTTGACGATGAGGCGCTCTTTCGCCACAACGATTTAGCGTCACGTTTTGCGTTAGCGCATCGCGGAGAGCGTCCACGCACAGCACTCGAACAACGCGCGGCAGAGATTGACGGCGCAGACCATCGCGGCGTCGCGGGGCGCGTCGTCGAGTTCGACGGCGATCTCGCGTTGCTTATCGGCGGCGGCGGCGCAAGCCTCACGGTGTTCGATGCGATTCTGGCTGCGGGCGGTAAACCTGCGAACTATTGCGAGATTGGCGGCAATCCATCGGTGTGGAAGACGGCTGCACTGACGAAGCTGCTGTTGAGCAAGCCCGGCGTGAAACGGCTCGCCGTCATCATGAACGTCGTCAACAACACGCGCGCGGATTTGATGGCGCGCGGCGTCATCAAAGGTATCGTCGAAAGCGGACGCGAACCCCGCGAAGTCATCGCTGCGTTTCGCATCCCCGGCTCGTGGGAAGAAGAGAGCGTGAAAATTTTGCGGAAGTACGGCGTGCGCTACTTTGGGCGCGAGACGTCGTTGAATGACGTGGCGGAGTATGTGGTAAAGCGTGAAACGTGACATGTCCCAATTTCTAATCTCCAACCTCCACTCTGCAACTGACAAGTACCAATTACCAATTACTCTAACATTGGACATCGGCACCTCCTCCGTGCGCGGGACGTTGTGGAATGCGCGCGCAGTGCCATTGCCTGAGGGCGCAGCCTCCATCAAACACCAACCACGCGCGACGGCGGATGGCGGCGTGGAGTTTGACGCTGAAGAACTGCGTGCGCGTTGTGAACAGATATTGGATGCGTTGCACGCGAAAGCCGTTGAGCTAGGCATTCCCATTCACATCGTCGCGCTTGATACGATTGTCAGCAACATGCTCGGTGTGGATGGCGCTGGTCGCGCGCTTACACCAATCTTCACGTATGCCGACTCGCGCTCCGCGTTTGCGCTGGCGGCGTTGCGTGAAAAGCTCGACGTAGCGGCAACCTATCAGCGCGTCGGCTTTCCTTTACATACGTCGTTCTGGCCCGCGCAAATGGCGTGGTTGCGGATGACCCAACCCGACACACATCGCCGGGTCAAACGTTGGCTGACCTGTGGCGATTATTTTATGTGGCGCTGGTGTGGGCGTCATGCCGTGAGTTATTCGTGCGCAGCGTGGACGGGCTTGCTCAATCGCTTCACGTGGCAATGGGACGAACCGCAGTTGAACCTGTTGCAACTCGACCCGCAACAACTCTCGCCGTTGGTCACGGGCGCGTTCTGTCTGGAAGGGTTGCGCGCGGAGTATGCGTCACGTTGGCCCCTGTTGCAGCGCGCCCGTTGGATGCCCGCGATTGCGGATGGCGCGGCAGCGAATCTGGGCAGTGGGTGTTTCGATGCGTCGCGCATGGCGGTCACGATTGGCACAACCTGTGGGATGCGTGTTGTGATGCAAGGTACACCGCAGCAATTACCACCAGGTCTATGGAATTATCCGCTCGACGACACACGCTCATTGATTGGCGGCTCGCTCAACGAGGGCGGTATTGTGTTGGCATGGTTGCGCGGGCTCCTCGGCAACACGCTGCCCGATGATGCAACGATTGCGGCGCTGCCGCCCGATGGACATGGCTTGACGTTTCTGCCATTGCTCACGGGCGAGCGCAGCTTGGGTTGGCATGGCGACGCTCGCGCGAGCCTCACAGGGTTGCATCTCTCGACGACGCCAGCCGAAATCGTACGCGCAGGGCTCGAAGCAGTGGCGTATCGGGTGGGCGCCGTTGCCGAGCGTGTGCTGAATGCCGTGCCACATGTCCAGCAGATCATCGGCAATAGTGGCGCATTGTTGAGCTCGCCCATCCTACCGCAAATCGTCGCGGATGTGTTGAACCGTCCCATCACGTTGACGACGGAACCCGAAGCGTCAAGTCGTGGCACGGCATTACTCGCGCTCGAGGCGTTGGGCGCGCAGCGCATTGCTGCTGCGACTTTTGCATGGGGACAGACGTTCACGCCCAAGGCGCAGCGCCATGTTGTTTATCGGCGCGCGATGGAACGGCAACAAACGTTGTATCGGAAGGTGATTGGGTGAAGCATGAACCATGAGACGTGAAACGTGAACTATGGCGATGACACATTTCACCTTTCGCGCCTCACGTTTCACGTCTCACGCTTGACGCCTACGCTATGACGCATTAAAGTAAACGCAACGGAGACACGATGAAAATTGCGCTCGGTAGTGACCATGCCGGCTTTCCGCTCAAGCAAGCGCTTAGCCAAGAATTGCGCCAGGCGGGCCATGATGTGCTGGACGTGGGCGCGTACGATACGACACCCAGCGATTATCCTGATTTCGCGCGAGCTGTCGGCGAAGCGTTGCAACACGGCAAAGCAGAACGCGGCATCTTGATTTGCGGCAGCGGCATTGGCGCGTGCATCGCCGCCAACAAGTTGAAGGGCGTGCGCGCTGCGCTCATCGCGGACACCTATTCGGCGCATCAAGGCGTCGAGCATGACGATATGAATGTGTTATGCTTAGGCGCACGGGTGACGGGGCCCGCGCTTGCGTCGGAAATCGTGCGCGCGTTCTTGGGTGCGACGTTCACACGCGAAGAGCGATTCGTGCGGCGGCTGCGCAAGGTGTTGGCATTAGAAGAAAGATGAAAGAAGAAAGCAGTCTTTCTTCTTTCTGTGTTCATCCTTATACGCGCAGGGAGAGGCGATGACAAATCTATTACTTGAACTTAAGCAGCTCGGTCAATCGGTGTGGCTCGATTACATTCGGCGCGATCTGATTACGTCGGGCGAGCTGAAGAAACTGATTGATGAGGATGGGCTCGCAGGCGTCACATCGAACCCTGCGATTTTCGAGAAGGCAATTACCTCAAGCGACGCTTACGACGCCATCGAACAACGGATGCGCGGCAGCAGCGCGCAAGATATTTTTGAGGCAATCGCCTTTGAAGATGTGCAGCTGGCGGCGGATGTGTTCAAGTCGGTCTATGCGCGGACTAACGGCGGCGACGGCTACGTGAGCATCGAAGTACCTGCCAGCCTTGCGTATAAAACGGACGAGACCATCCACGCGGCGAAGCGTTATTGGGAAGCGGTCAATCGCCCGAACATTATGGTCAAGATTCCTGCGACGAAGGCAGGTCTGCCTGCGATTACGGAAGCGCTGGCGCAGGGTATCAACATCAACATCACGCTCATCTTCTCTGTCGCGCGTTATCTGGAAGTAGCGGATGCTTACCTGTGCGGATTGGAGCGCCGCGCGCAACAAGGCTTGCCCATCAACCACATCGCCTCCGTCGCGTCGTTCTTTGTGAGTCGCGTGGATACGCTCGTGGACAAACTGCTCGACAAAAAATTGAGCGAGACAGGCGACGCGGTGAAGCAAGCCGAATTGCGTTCGCTGATGGGACAAGCGGCGATTGCGAACTCGAAGCTCGCGTATGGTGAATATCAGCGCATTTTTGACAGTGAACGCTTCGCTAGGTTGCGCGTGTTAGGCGCGCGTCCGCAGCGTGTGTTGTGGGCAAGCACCAGCACGAAGAACCCGAAATATCCTGATACGTATTACGTGGACGAGCTCATCGGTGCGGAGACCGTGAACACACTGCCGCCCGACACGTTGAAACTGTTCCGCGAGCATGGCAAGGCGCGCCCTTCGTTGACGGAAGCCATTGAAGATGCTGTGGCGACGTTTGATTGTCTCGCCGCAGTCGGCATTGATTTCGCCGCCGTCGCGCAGCAGCTCGAAGCCGAGGGCGTGAAGTTGTTTGACGATGCGTACAACAAATTGTTGAAGGCGATTGAAGCGAAGCAGCAGTAGGGCGCATGATGGAAATAAACGAACTACTCAAGCACAAACGGCAAGCTATTCTCCGCGTCGCCGCCAAGCATAGCGCGTACAATGCGCGCGTATTCGGCTCAGTGGCGCGTGGCACGGCTGATGCCAAGAGCGGCGTAGATTTTGGGGTAGATTTAGAACACGGGCGCAGCCTGTTCGACCTTGGGGGCGCTCATAGATTTGCAGAAACTACTCGGCTGTTCCGTGGATGTTGTGACAGCAAAGGGGTTGCGTGAACGCATACGCCAGCGCATGCTGCGAGAGACTGTTCTGCTATGAGAGATGAGCGTGATATGATTGGGATGCGGAACATCCTTGTTCACATTTCCTTCGGCATTGATTGGGATTTGGTCTGGGAGGCGGTGGCGCATAGCGCGCCTCGCCTCAAACAACACGTTGAAACCATTTTGCAATCTGTGAGCGGAACAACGGATGACGAATCAACCCGATTGGAATAACCATAAAATTGCGGAGCTGCTAACGCGCATCGCGTCCATGCTCGCCTTGCTCGACGAAAACTCGTTCAAGGTCAACGCCTATCGTCGCGCCGCCGATGCGATTGAGCATTTGCCGCAAGACGCGCAAGCCCTCTGGCAAGGCGAGGCGAAGAACCTGCGAACCATTGATGGCGTGGGCGAAGCGATTGCCTCGAAACTTGACGAGCTGTTCCGCACAGGCGAGCTCAGCTATTATCAAGAGGTCGCGCAACAAGTGCCGTCGGGCGTCGTGGATTTATTGTCGGTACCCGATGTCGGACCCAAGACGGCGCGACGCTTGTGGCAAGAGCTTGGCGTGACCAACCTCGACCAATTGCGCGCGGCGCTCGAAGCGGGCAAGGTGGCGCAGCTCAAAGGCTTGGGCGAGAAGTCGGCGGCGAAGATGCTCGCGGGTTTGACGATGCTGTCGCGCAGGACGGGCCGCCGCAAACTTTCCGACGTGTATCCGTTCGCCCAAGAGCTCATCACGCAACTGCAACAGCTGTGCGGCAAAGCCATCAAAGACATCACGTTTGCTGGCTCATTGCGGCGGATGCGCGCGACCATTGGCGACTTAGATTTGCTGGCGAGCGCGGATGAAAAGCAGCACGCGCGCATTTTGGAAGCGTTCACGAAACTACTCCATGTCGAAACCATCAATGACCATGGTACCACGAAGGCTTCGATCATCGCGCGCAACGGGCTGCAGGTGGACTTGCGCGTCTTGTTGCCGAAGCATTGGGGTTGCGCGCTCGCCTATTTCACAGGCAGCAAAGAACACAACATCGTGATTCGCGGCCTCGCGCAAGACATGGGTTTGTCGCTGAACGAGTATCGCTTTGCGAAAGGCAAGAAAGAAATTTTTTGCGAGACGGAAGAAGCCGTTTACCAGACGATAGGCTTGCCGTGGATTCCACCCGAGCTACGTGAAGCAGCGGGTGAAGTGGAAGCGGCGCGCGCTGGCACGCTGCCCAAGCTGATTGACCTCGGTGATTTGAAGGGTGATTGTCAATCGCATTCGACGTGGAGCGATGGCGCGTTGAGCATCGAGGCGATGGCGAAAGCGGCACAAGCGCGCGGCCTGAAGTATCTTGCCGTCACCGACCACAGCAAAGGTTTGGGCATTGCGCGCGGTTTGGACGAGACACGTATCCGACAACAGTGGGCGGAGATTGACGCGCTCAACAAAAAAATGCGCGGGTTCAAAATTCTCAAAGGCATTGAGCTGGAAATTCGCGCCGATGGCTCGCTGGACTTGCCCGACGAGATTCTCGCGCAGCTCGACCTCTGCCTGGCTTCGACGCACAGCGCGCAAAAGCAAGCACGCGAGAAGATTACCGCGCGGGTGATTCAAGCCATGCGCCATCCGCTGGTAGATGTGATCGCGCATCCGACAGGGCGGCTCATCGGCGAGCGCGAAGAAAGTGAATTGGACGTGGCAGAGGCGATGCGTGTCGCGCAAGCGACAGGCACGATCCTCGAAGTGGATGGCGCGCCTGAACGGCTTGACCTCGACGCAGTGCATATCCGCCGTTTGAAGGAACTAGGACTTAAGACTATGATAGATAGCGACGCGCATCACGCCGACCAATTCAATGGATTGTTTTATGGCGTGGCGAATGCGCGGCGCGGCTGGGCTGAACCCAGCGATGTTTTGAACACAATGGAGTGGTCACAACTCAAAAAGCATTTGAAGCGCCATAGGCGTTAAAGGAAAAGGGGGAGCGCTCCATGGATTTGAGCAAGCGACGGGTTGGCGAAATGGAAGTGGCGCGTGTGTTGAACATCATCGCGACGCCACCGAATCTACGCAAAGAACGGCGCGCCAATGATTTAGCGGGCGATTACGACGAGTGGTTCGACGGCGGCGCGCGACGCATGGTGACGGGTTACACCATCTATCAATTTGCGAATGGCACACGCGCGATTGTCAACGTCTTCAAACACCTGCATATCCGCATTCAATTTCCTGAAGGCACCATCGTCAGTGTGCGCCAAGAAGATACGAGAAGCTTATGACGAGCGCGATGGACGTACAACTGCCTGACCGTTGCGTGAGCGCAACCTATCACTGTGTCTTGTGCGGCGCAGAAGCAGGGCAACTACAACTCACGTTGCGCGAGGCGGGGGCTGCTGCAACGTTGGTGGCGTGTGGGCTTGTGGGCGAAGCAACACAAGGCGTGGCCCACGACACTATCATACGGTTGGTGCGGGTGTTGACTGTGGGCAATGCGCGCGAACTCTATCAGCTGGATACCGAGTGGGCTTCGTTCTATTGCCCTGAGTGTGACGCGGTGTATTGCAAAGCGCATTGGCGCACACGCATCCAATTCGGTGACGATGATGAGATGCCCGGC
The DNA here is from genome assembly GCA_964509505.1 of uncultured Anaerolineae bacterium. Taxonomy (GTDB): domain Bacteria; phylum Chloroflexota; class Anaerolineae; order JACRMK01; family JACRMK01; genus CAZDYP01. Next base: position 8,954 of record CAZDYP010000111.1, read on the forward strand.
TGGTACGATTGCACCTATGGCACATGCCCTAATGGACATGTGCGCATTGTGGATGATTGAGCGCTCAGGGCAGAGTGAGCAAGAATGCATCCCCTGAGTCACTAACCCTTTGCCCATCTAACCTTGCGAAGGTTGGTGTACGCTACACAACTTGAATCGAGTGGGCAACGCTAACAAAAACTCGCGGCTCTCTTGGAGAGCCGCGAATTTTTACAGCATCCGCACTCTGAAGCAGATTGCTTCCCCGCGAAATAAACTTGCCATGATTAGGTAACATGAGTTACTCAGGGGTTAAGCCTAAGAGCGACAAACTATCGCGTGTAAAAATTTTTTCCAATTCATCTTCTGGCACGCGCGGCAGTTGCGTGCCGGCGAGGATATCATTGACTTTGCGCGTGCCTGCGATGGTTTCTTGCGGTGTGGCTATGGGGTAATCCGAGCCAAACAACAATTTGTGCAGCACACTCCATTCGGTCGCCAATCGCAAGGCGTTGTACATGGACCAAGGGCGATAGAACAGGGCAGAAATATCCGCATAGACGTTGGGATGCTTGCGGATGACGACGATGGTATCTTGCATCCACGGATGCCCCATGTGCGCCATGACGATTTTCAAATCGGGACACGCGATGGCGATGCGGTCAACGTAGAGCGGATACGCCTCTTCGAGCGGCGCGAAGCGCACGGGCGACGTGCCCATGTGAAACAAGATAGGCAATTTGAGCTGCTGCGCTTTTCGATAGATGGCGAATGCGCCCGCGCCCAACAAATCTGCGCGCTGATAGTTGAGCCCAAGCTTGACGCCTTTCAAGCCCAGCTCGACACAACGCTCCATCTCCGACAGCGCCTGAGGATCGTCGGGATGCACGGACATAAAGCCAATGACGCGCCCATCATGCTCGCGCACAAATTCGACGACGGCGTCATTCACGTCGCGCGCCGCGCCGAACACATCGTCATAGGCGGTGCGCGCGGCGCTGTCTTCATCCGTATGAAGCGTGGCAATGTTGAATGCGATCGAATAATCAACAACGGCCATGGCTTGTTCGTAGTCCGCCCAGGTGTTGTTCACCTTCACGGTCTTGTCGGGACGCCATGGCGGCGGCGTCAAATCGTAACCCGCAGGCACTTGGTCGCGGTACTTGGGGGGATGGGTGTGGATGTCAATGATCACGTCACAAACCTCGGCAAGGTTAATCGTCCATAGCGCCTAGCAATGACCTGGATTGCTCTGCGCCATACGTTCAATTTTCGCAGGAGTCAAACACATGACCACTCATGCCGTCGAATTTGGCTGGGTTATTCAACCGGCCGCTATCCAATGGGCTGAACGCGAGTCGCTGCTGGAGCACAACCGCCAATTTTTTGAGCGCGTCCGTCATCATTTTCAGAGCGCATGGTTTGAAGATCATTTTCAAGACGTGGGACGCTACCAGCATCACCAACGCCTCGAAGGTTGGGTCAATTTGTGTTATCACATGGCGTTGTATCCCGAGCTGCGTTTCGGTCATCTGGTGTTGGGACAATCATATCGCAATCCTGCGCTCGTTGCGAAAATGGCGGCGACGGCGCAAGCGGTATCGCAGGGGCGTTTCATTCTGGGCGTTGGAGCGGGTTGGCACGCGCCTGAATATCGCGCCTATGGTTGGCATTTTCCCACACCCGGCGTGCGCACGCGCCAACTTGATGAGTACGTGCGCATTCTCAAACTGATGTTGACGCAATCGCCCGCGTCGTTCACAGGCAAGTATTACGCCATCGCCGAGGCTTACAACGACCCATTGCCCAATCCACCCCTCACGCTCATGATTGGCGGCAGCGGCGAGCGCGGCACGTTACGCACCACAGCGAAGTATGCGAATTGGTGGAATTTTGGTTTGCGTCCACCAGACGAATTCCAACACAAACTCGACGTGTTGAAGCGTCATTGCGACGAAGTAGGGCGCGACTTCAATGAGATTACGCCGACGACGTTCCAATTCGTCAGCCTCGCAAATGATCCAACCCACTATGTCACGATAGGGGACATGCGCATTATCACGGGCGACGCGGACGCTGTGACGCGGCAGCTCGAAGCGTATGTCGCGCTTGGGGCGCGACATTTCATGTTGCGCTTTGTGGATTTTCCGAGTGTGGCAGGGTTGGAGCTGTTCATCAGCAAAGTGTTGCCGCGTTTTCGCTAATTAACGTCAATGCGGGATAAGGTTGCGGGCGATTGAAAATCGCGCCTGCTCACTGCGAAACCCGCCGGCGCGGGTTCAGTTCCAGCCGACGGAGGTCGGCTGGGCGCGGCGGTGCGCGCGCCTTGCCTTCGCGGTGGCTTATCCCGAATTCACGTTAATTAGAGCGGCGGGAGAAAATCAATCAATGATTATGTCGTTCTGATTGCGCAATGGCGCGGGCGAGAACGGAAAGGGCAACCATTCTAACAGCGAGAGGACAAAACGGACTCTCTACGGGTTGGTGGCTGTCGTGCGCGTGTGGTAGAATCCTGCCCGTTCAATGCTTCAGCACGCGATTGAAGCGTCGGGTGTTTGAATGATACATCATCTACCATCTACAAAAGGGGACTGATTATGGAACTGGGGTTGAAAGGCAAGGTCGCTGCTATCACAGGTGGCAGCGAAGGCATCGGCAAGGCAACGGCGCTGCGTTTGGCTATGGAGGGCGCAAAGGTGGCGATTTGCGCGCGGCGTGAAAATGTGCTGCATCAAGCCGCCGCTGAGATTCGCAACGCAGGCGGCGTAGTGCTGACCGTCATCGCCGATGTGACGAAGGCGGAGGATATCGAGTGCTTCATTACCGAGACCGTGAAACAGTTTGGGCGGCTCGACATCCTTGTGAACAATGCAGGCACCTCGAATGCCAATCATTTCGAGAGCGTTACGGATGAGGTGTGGGAACAAGACCTGCAACTCAAATTGTTTGCGGCAATTCGCGCCTCACGCGTGGCGATTCCACACATGAAGAAACAGGGCGGCGGCCGCATCATCAACCTCACGATGGTGGGCGGCAAGCAACCCGGCGCGAAGTCGTTGCCGACGACGGTAAGCCGTGCAGCAGGGCTGGCGTTGACGAAAGCCTTGAGCAAAGATATGGCTGAACACAACATTCTCGTCAACACGGTCAGCGTTGGTCTTATTAAGAGTGGGCAAATTACACGAAATGCGGGGCGACGTGGATTGACGCCCGAACAATTTTACGAACAAGTAGGCAAGAACATTCCATTGGGGCGCATTGGCGAAGCGGAAGAAGTCGCCAATGTCATCGCGTTTCTTGCATCCGAGGCGGCGAGCTACGTGACAGGCGCAAGCATCAACGTGGATGGCGGCACATCTGGGGTACTTTGAACAGCAAGGCCCCGTAGGTTTGGGAAGCCCGCGCGGGCTCATGTAGCAAATGCGAACGAGTCGCAGTACTGCGACTCGTTTTGTTTTACGGAATGATGTCCACTTCCAACTTGAGATCAACGGTGCGAGACAACGAGTTGGCGACGGGCGACGTCTTCACCGAATGCTCCCAGATTTCCCGAATCGTCTGTTCGTCGGCGTCGGCTTGCACGTAGAGCTTGGCGACGACCTCATCGAAGCCGGGATGTCCCTTATCGTCCAAGCCGAGAAACGTGAACGAGTTGTCTTGTGTGGACGACACGGCGACCTCAAGGTTATGCACGACGACGCCGCGCTTCGTCGCATTCAACACGAATCCTGTGGCGAGACATGCGCCATACGCGCCCAGCACATATTCCATCGAATTGGGGCTGGTGTCTTCGCCCGTCAGATGCGTTGGCTCGTCCACCACAAACGAGTGGTTACGCACCTGCGCCTTGAATTTGAGGCCATTCGTCCAACGCACCCGCGACGCCTTCGGCGCGCGCGCCGCTGCAGGTTGCGCGCCCACCGTCTTCAGCGCCGCTTCCAATGCGGGCACATCAATGCCGTTCAGAATTTTTTGTTCGCTCATATTAGTCATTAGTCATTAGTCATTAGTCATTAGTCATTAGCTCTCAGCCACTAGTTATCTACCTGAGGCTGGCGACTAATGACGAAAGACTAATGACTAGTGACGATTAGCCCTTGCGCAATTCTTTCGCGGCTTCAACCATCACCGCGAGTTTCTTGTACGCCACATCCGCAGGATTCATCGGGCGCTCGGCGAACGTGCCGAAGCCACAATCGGGATTCAGGAAAATTTGCTCGGGCGCGAAATACTTGGATGCGTCCTTCACGCGTGACACGATAGAGTCCACACTTTCCAGGTCGTCCGAACGTGGATTCGTCACGCCCAAGCCGATTTCTTTCGTGCGCGAGTGATGCGCGAACGACGACAGCTCACCTGCGCGCGGCGTCGCATATTCCAAGACCAATTGGTCAATGTTCATGCCCACCATCGTCGGCACGAGCATGTCGTAACTGCCGCGCAACAACGACGACTCCTTGCGTGTCCAGTTGCCACGACAGATGTGGATGCCTGTGCGCACACCACTCACATCTTCCGTGACCGCGTTCATCATCCGCGTCGCCAGCAACAATTCTTTTTGCGGGTCGCCCGAATGCTCCGACATCGAGGCGCACATAAACGTGCGCTCCTTCACGGCGCGATTGAACACGACATCAGTCAGCACAGGTTCGTCAAATTGCACGAACTCGCAGCCCGCGTCGCGCAAGGCGATGAGCTCGTCACGCAGCACCTCAATGATGTCCACCGCCAATGCCTCTTGCGATTCATACACTTTGTCGGTGATGCCCTTGACCCACATCGAGCGCGAGAGCATGTACGGGCCTGGCAATGGCACCTTGATAGCTTTCTTCGTGTGCTGGCGGAGAAATTCGTACTCGTCGAGCGCGAGGCGCATCTTCGGCTTCACCTTGCCGACGACGGTCGGGTTGTGAATCGCCCACGCGGGCGCGTCGGCGGCTTTGAGGATCGCCTCAAACGAGGCTTTGTCCTCGACCACATCCATGATGTCTGCGAGCGACATCAGCCGCACGCCCTCCAATTTCTCGACGACGAACGAATAAAAATTATCGCGGCGTTGCTCGCCGTCGCTCACGATGTCGAGGCCTGCTTCTTCCTGATATTCGAGCGCCTCAAGCACGGCTTTATCGGCGATCTCGTTGAACTCTTTGTAACCGAGTTGTCCTTTGTTGTGCTTGCGCAGCGCATCGAGCAAATACGTTGGGCGGGGCCAACTGCCCACTACCGTCGTGGGATATAACGGCAAACCATTACCAGCCATTTCCTCTTGCCTCCTGTCGAGATTAGATCATTTGAATTTTTCAACCCCGAAGACACTAAGTACCACCAAGCACACAAAGATTTCTTCGCGCGCTTAGTGAATCTTCGCGCCTTCATGTTGAAATTTTTGACACATGATGCGTGATGGTAATAGCGCAATTACGAATCACCCATCACGAATTACAACTCGCGCGGCAAATCGTTCCGCGCGCTCCACTCGCTCCACGAGCCGATGTAGTTGCGGACGTTGAGATAGCCCAACAAGCGCAACGTGAGGTAAGTGTGCGACGAGCGTTGCCCTGTGCCACAATAGGTGATGACGGCTTTGTCGTCACTCGCGCCCAGTGCGTTGAGCTCTGCTTTCAATTCATCCGCCGAGCGAAATGCTTGAAAGGCTTTGAGTGCGAGCGTCTGTTCCCAATTGCGATTCTTCGCGCCGGGGATGTGACCTTGACGATATTCCTCGTCGGTGCGACAGTCAATCAGCGCCACCCCCTTCGCGCCCAGCTGCGACTGCACCCAATTCACATCCGCATAAAGTTCGGCGCGCGGTGTTGGCGTAAAGGTCACGGCGTCGAATTGCGGCGCCTTGCGCGTTTGCGGTCTGCCCTCAGCTAGCCACCGTTCGACGCCGCCTTCAAGGAAACTGGCGCGCGGAAAACCGAGATACTCCAACAACCAAAAGAGCTGCGCCGCGCGCGCGCCGCCGTTTTCGTCAGTGACGACGATGTGTTTATCGGGCGTGAGTCCTTTGCGTCCGAGCGTCGCAGCAACCTCGTCAATTGGCGCGAGCGTATGCGTAAGCCCGCTGCCATCGCCCTTGAACAGCTCACCTAAATTCAAGTAAATCGTGTTGCGAATGTGGCCGAGCGTGTAGCCTGCGCCAGGCGTGCTGACCTCCACTAAACGCACATCGGTATCATCTAAATGATCCGAGACCCATTGGGTGCTGACTAACAAATGTTCATTTGAAAAGCGTTGTGTCATCCCCTCTCTTCCTCAGGTAAATTTTAATTCCCTTATGCGATCATTGCGAGTGAAGCGACGCAATCTCTTTAGGAGATGGAGATTGCGTCGCAAACAACGCCGGCAAGGGCATCATACCTGCATAAACTCCGGCGATTGCATCTGCACCTCAACCGCCAGTGGACGCACAGGCACGCTCGTCACGCCTTGCGTTTGGGCTGGCGCAGCGACGAATAGCATATGGTCAATGTAGTCGGCGGCGAGTCCTTCGAGGTTGAGATGTTCGATGATCAGAATGCCGTTGCGCTCGCACAGCTCGGCGCGCGACGTGTCCCTTAATGCCATATCCACGCCGAGCGCGTTCGGACGCTTTGCTAGAATCCATTGCTGCGCGTCGGCGGATAAGCGCGCAGCGTGCGGATATTTTGCCGCATTGCCCCAGAATTGTCCAAAGCCCGTGCGAATCAGCAACACACCGCCGGGCATGATCAAACGTCCTTGCCCCTTCATCGTCGTCTCTAAATCGTCGGCGGTAATGGCGTAATCGTCGGGCAACACGCTCATTTTTTTGCTATACGCGACATCGAGCAAGAAGCCTTGTCGAATGATGGGCGCAAGCGGCTCGGCGTCGCGTTTGACGATGCGTGTGCAGGACGCTGCATCGTGTGTTTGCGCGAGGTCAAACCATTTCGCATTTTCGACTTGCAGCGCCAGCTCAAAACCGAGCGCGCTCGATGGCATGGTCTGCCCTAGCGCATTGGCGCGTTCTTGAAAATTGGGTTGGAAGGGAGATTGGAAATTCATATCAGACTCTCTTAGAAGTTACGCAGTTGGGACTATTGCACCGCGAAGAGGCGAAGCGCGCGAAGAAAAACAAAAGAATCTTCGCGTTCTTCGTATCTTCGCAGTTCAACTGCGTAATGCCTAACTCTCTATTTTTATCACAGAGACACAGAGAGCACAGAGTTTTTTTCTCCGTGTCCTCTGTGTCTCTATGGTGAAACTAATATAGGCTTTCGTTTTCCGTTGCGTGTTCACGTTTTGCGCGCTCCAACACACGCTCCACCATCTCTGGAATCTGTCCAATGTGCGCGCGATAGTCGAGCAACACATCAATCTGCTGCGCGTTCAAGTGCGTCGTGATGCGCGGCTCGTTGAGCAAGGCGTCGCGGAACGTCCAACCTTGTGCGACGCCGCGCATCGAGGCTTCATAGATAATTGTATGCGCCGACTGCTTGCCCACATGTTGCGCCAGCGCAATCATTACCGCCTCGGACAGCACATAACCTTTGGTCAAGTCGAGATTGCGTCGCATCGCGTCCGCGTTCACGACGAGGCCATCGAGCATCGCCGCGCACAACGCCAATGCCTTGCCCAGCGAGACGCACGCTTGCGGAATGGCGAGCCATTCGGCTTTCCAGGCGCGCGCATCGCGTTCATGCTCTTGCAAAATACCCTCGGTCACAAGTATCGCGTGGTGGCGCACAAAGCGCGCGAGCGTGACGATTTGCTCGGAGTATTCGGGGTTGCGCTTGTGCGGCATCGTAATCGAACCGACGCGCCCCAGCTCGAATGGCTCCGCGACCTCTGCGATTTCGGGACGTTGCAGGCTGTAAATCTCGTTGCCGATTTTCGCCGCTGTTGTCGCGATCAGCGCCGCGAGGTTCACGAAGTCCGCGAAATTGTCGCGCGCGGTGTCCCACGAAATATCTGCTGCGTTCAACCCCAAACGCGCACAGAAACGCGCAAGCAACTCCAAACCTTTGTCGCCGTAAGACGACACGCTGCCCACGCCGCCCGCGAGCTGTCCAAGGGCAATGCGCGGCGCAATGGCTTTGAGACGGTGAATGTGCCGCCGCACCTCGCTCGCCCACACCGCGCATTTGAAGCCGAAGGTGATAGGCAAGCCAATCTGCCCGTGTGTGCGCCCGGGCATCAACGTCTCACGGTGACGTGCGGCAAGGTCGAGCAACAATTCTTCGATGCGACGCAAATCACGATATGCGATGCTCGCCACTTTCTTGAGTGAGAGACTCGTCCACGTATCAGTGAGGTCTTGCACCGTCGCGCCGAAATAGACCCACTCGCCCGTCGTGGGCGATAAGACGCGCTGCCATTCGCGGATGAGGCCGAGCGTTGAGTGGCTTGTCTGTTGATAACCTTGCCGAATCGCGTCGAGATTCAGCAGCTTCACATCCGCCTTCGCCGCGATTTCATGCGCTGCCTCGTGTGGAATGATACCGAGCTCGGCTTGCGCCAGCGCCAGCGCAGCGAGAATGTCGAGCCACGTTTGCGTGCGTGGCACATCGTCGAAAATGTTCCGCAGCTCATCGGTGCTCCACGCGGGAGCATAGATGAGCGAGTCGGTCATGGT
>CAZDYP010000112.1:0-17328 GCA_964509505.1 uncultured Anaerolineae bacterium
GCTGGCTCGGATCAATTTTGCTGAGACGCAGCAACGTTTGGTTCGCCAGATATTGGAGCTCTTGCTCCGACCACGCTATCACTGGACGCAACGCCTGAGCTTGTTGAATGGTCTCTGCGACCAACAACATGCTCGGCGGCGTCTTGCTGTTCGGTGAAGCCAAGCCGCCGCCACGCCCGCTCGCATCAGGCATCAAGAGCGACTGCGGCGTCGGGGACGGCGCGGGTGTGGGCGCGGGCGGCGCTTTGGGCAAACCCAGTAACTGCCGCACCTGCTCGTCGAGTTTGCGAACACCTTCCAGCTCGTCTTGAATCTGTTTCACTTCATCCGACAACGCTTTCACGTCATCTTGTTGCGTCAGAATCGTCGAGCGCATACCGCGACTACGTTCAAACTCGATTTGCTGTTCGTGCGCCAGCTGCTCATAGCGTTCTGCCAAGCGTTGATAACGCACGACGAAATACGCCGTAACGAACACCAACGCGCCCATCAACAGCAGCAGCGATGGCAACAACCAACGCGGCAGCGACAGGCTGATGGGCGGGCTGTCGTTATGCGGAATGACCAGCACGGTGAAATTACGGTCTCGCTTGTGGCGCGACAAATTTGCCTCCTTGCGTTATGCGGCAAGGATATTAAATGCAAGTGGGGGGGGTGTCAAACATTTACCCATTCACGCCTCCACCAGCTCCGCCAGCCCTCGCGCTTGTTCTTCGCGCCGAAAGCTCATCGTGTAGAGGCTGTAATACGCGCCGTGCTGCGCGAGCAGTTCGGCATGGGTGCCGCGCTCGACGATGCGCCCATTGTGAATGACGACGATCTGATGCGCTTGCGTGATAGTGCTAAGGCGATGCGCGATGACGAAGGAGGTGCGCCCTTGCAGCAATTGCTCCAACGCGCGTTGGATGATTTGCTCGGTGTGGGTGTCAATCGAGGAGGTCGCTTCGTCGAGGATGAGGATGCGTGGATTGGCAAGCAACGCGCGCGCAAACGAAATGAGCTGCCGCTGTCCTACCGACAGCGTGACGCCGCCCTCACCTACCACCGTCTCGTAACCTTGCGGCAACTGCCTGATGAACTCATGCGCGCCAACGGTTTGCGCGGCGGCTATGACCTCCTCATCCGTCGCATCCAATCGCCCGAAGCGAATGTTCTCTTTGATGGCGCCGCTGAACAGGAATGTCGTTTGCAACACGACCCCCATCTGACGCCGCAACGATTCCCGCGTCACCTTGCGAATGTCGTGACTGTCAATTGTAATGTGTCCTTGCTTCACATCATAGAAACGACTAAGCAACGCGACGAGCGAGCTCTTGCCCGCGCCTGTCTCGCCAACAAACGCAACCATTTGACCGGGTGGCACATCGAGGCAGATGTCGTGCAGCACCGTGAGGCCGTCGCTGTATCCGAAATTCACATGTTCCGCTTTGACGTGACCGACGATAGGCGGCAATTCAATCGCATTGGGGTCTTCGAGGATGTCAGGCTTGGTATCGAGCAACTCGATGATGCGCTCGCCGCTCGCCATCGTCGCCTGCAAGGTGTTATAGCGCTGCGTTAGATCGCGTATAGGATCGAAGAAGCGGTCCACGTACAAGACCATCGCCACCAACACGCCTGCCGTCAGATTGCCTTGCAACACGGCGATGCCGCCAACGCCGACGACGAGCGCCGTCGCCAACGAACCGATGATGTCAATCGCAGGGAAGAACAGAGCAGCTAGTTTCGCGGCGTACAGATTCGCCTCGAAATGGTCACGGTTCAGTCGCTCGAAGTAAGCCGCGTTCACCGCTTCGCGCACAAACGCCTGCACGACGCGCACGCCCGTGATGTTCTCGTTGAGATTGGCGTTGACGATGGCGATTCTGCGCCGCACCTGCCGATACGCTTCGCGCGCTCGCGTGCGCCAGAGCAACGTGACGACCACCATGAGCGGCAACACCGTAAACGTCAGTGCCGAGAGTTGCCAATTGAGCGAGAGCATCGCTATCACGATGCCAATCAACACCAGCACATCGCTGAACACACCGACAATCGCCCACGTCACGAACTCTTGCATCACGCCCACATCGCCGATGACGCGCGAGATGATACGCCCAACTTCGTAACGATCGTAGAACGAGAGCGTGAGCGCTTGCAGATGCGCGAAGAGGCGTGTGCGCAGCGTGTAGATGAGGTTCTGCCCCACCCATGACATGGTGTAAATCTGCGCGAAGTTCGCGACCCAATTGAGCGCCGCCGCCGCCAGAAACGCGACGACCATCTGACCTAAAAACACGAGATTGCTGTTAGCGATACCTTCGTCAATCGCCAGCTGAATCAGGTAGGGTCCCGCCAAGCCCGATGCTGCGCGCACCAACATCACCCCAAACGCAAAAAGGATGTGTTTGCGGTAGGGCAACAGGTATTCCATCAGTCGCGTCATGATACGCGCATCATACGCCTTGCCCAGAATGTCGTCGGAATCGGAGAGACGCCCAGCGCCGCTCATAGCGCCGCCGCGCCCCGCGCCCATCCCTACTGCTGCTCGCATACCCATACCTGTTCCTGCTTGAGTTAATATGGCTCTACCGACTTGAGTGTAAAATGACTCACGCGAGACTCCTGTTAGTCGCACATCCCGCGCCCGATGGTGGATGTGTCCATCCGCCTTGAGCGTTCTACAACAAAACCAGCAGGGCCGTTAATATTTACAACCGCGCGGATTATACGAGAGGCATAGGGACAACGTCAAACATTTTACGCCATCAACTCCGTCAAAAGTTTATTAAAAGCATGTGAGCGACGCATTTTCAAAACAGCTCTAGGTGTCCAGTTCAATCGTTCAATGCTCAGCCGCTACCTCACCTGTTTCGCGCCTACCCAGCTCACACCGTATAATCACTTCTAAAATTGCGAGGCTACATGACCTTTAGTTACACTGCTCCCCTTCCCAAAGACTTGTTTCTCATCAACCCCGACATCGCCTTCCTCAATCACGGCTCCTTCGGAGCCACCCCCCGCGCCGTGTTCGAGAAATATCAATGGTGGCAACGCGAACTCGAACATCAACCCGTCGAATTTCTCGGACGCCGCATCACAGGCTTGTTGCGCGAAGCGCGCGAAAGTCTCGCTGCCTTCATTCACACCCAAGCCGACAATCTTGTGTATGTGCAGAACGCGACGACGGGTTTGAACATCGTCGCGCGCAGTTTGCCGCTCAAAGCAGGCGATGAAATTCTCACGACCGATCACGAGTATGGCGCGTTGGATCGCACCTGGCATTTCGTGCGCAAGAAAACAGGCGCCATCTACAAACATCAAACGATTCCGTTGCCCGTCACCACCGCCGACGATTTCATCGCGCGTGTGTGGGCTGGCGTGACGCCACGCACGCGCGTCCTGTTTCTCAGTCACATCACCTCGCCGACCGCGCTCATCTTCCCGCTCACAGAGTTGTGTCGCCGCGCGCGTGAAGCAGGCATCATCAGCGTGATTGATGGGGCTCACGCTATCGGGCAAATTCCACTTGAGATGGAAAATATCGGGGCAGATTTTTATGTGAGCAACGCACACAAATGGCTTTGTAGTCCGAAGGGGGCTGCATTTTTGTATGCGCGCCCCGATAAACAACCTTTGCTGGAACCGCTCATTGTCAGTTGGGGTTACGAAGCGCGCGACCCCAGCGGTTCGCAGTTCATTGACGAGCAGGAAATGACAGGCACACGCGACAGCGCCGCCTATCTGTCTGTGCCAACGGCGATTGAGTTTGTCCAACAACACGATTGGAACAAGGTGCGGTTGCAATGTCATACGCTCGCGCAATATGCGCGCCAACGCATCAGCGCACTGACGGGCTTGCCTCCCCTCAGTCCCGATTCGACCGATTGGTATATGCAAATGGTCACCATACCGTTGCCGCCTTGTGATACCAAGCGCGTCAAAGCGCAACTCTACGATGAGTTCGGCGTCGAGGCGCCGCTGGTCGAATGGCAAGGCAAACCGTTCATCCGCGTTTCGATTCAAGCATACAACACGCAGGAGGACGTGGAGCGTTTGCTTGCGGCGTTGCCGCGTGTGTTGGATGCGTAAAACAAAAGACTTCCGCCGTCTTCGAGACGGCGGAAGTCTTTGTCAGCTTGTTGCCTTGTCAGCCTTTCGCCCCTGCGCCATTCCCACTCACCTGCAACGTGAACAATCGTGAGCGCTCGTCGCGCCACGCGTCAATCTCGCGCTTCAGTCGCGCCTCATCCCACTTCAGACGCTCCGCAAAAATTTTGGCAACCGTATTGATCGCCGTCTCGTTGTCTGCTTGATGCGTAACCAAGCCGCTGCGTCGCACGAAGAAGTCGCTCAGACGTTGCGCCATCTCACGCTCGACCGCATACGCCGCTTGCGCCGCAATATCGGGCGCTTGCTTCGAGAGCCGCGCGCCGAGCTCGGGCTTGTCGTCAATCAGCGCCAACACCGCTTGATAGCGTGTGCCATACAAACGCACCAGCTGCTCGATTTGCGGAGGTTGCAATTCGTAGCGATGGGCAGCGGTACGCACAGCCTCATGGATGTACGCTTGCAGGTCCGCAAAGTCGCCGCCGGGCAAGGGCGTCTGTTTCGTGCGACATGGTTTAAGCTCGTGACGTTGTAGCTTCTTTTGCGCGAGATTCACCACTTCCTCAGCGAGGCTGCGATACGCCGTCAGCTTGCCGCCCATGATGGAGATGAGACCGCGCACACCTTCTTCCTTTTCGTGGTCATGCACGAACGCGCGGCGCGACAGCGCGCCCGTCGTCCGTCCTCTTTGCATCGGCAACGCGCGCACACCCGCATACGCATGTTGCACGTCTTCGGTGGTCAAATGCGCTTGGGGAAAAATCTGATTGACTTCGTTGAGCAAGTAACGCGCTTCCGCTTCGAGCGGGCGCACATCGTCTTGGTCGCCTGTGTATGGATCGTCGGTCGTGCCAATCAGCACCGCGCCAACCCAGGGCACGACGAAATATGGACGCCCATCACTCTTCGCTTCGATGTAAATCGCGTGACGCGGCGCGTGGGCAAAGGGCGAGACGACCAGGTGGGTGCCTTTCGTCGGAAAGATACGTTGGGGTTCGTGTGGATTATGCAAACGCAGCACACGGTCAGCCCATGGTCCGCCGACGTTGACGACCAACTTGGCGCGCCACTCATATTCCTTGTCTGTCAATGTCTCGCGCACACGCACACCCTCAACCGATTTTGCGTTGCCAAGAAAACCAATCACTTCAGTATAGTTACGGACGTATGCGCCCTCCTCGCGCGCCGCAATGGCATTCGCCAGACACAACCGCTCGGGCCAATCCACCTGCGCATCGTAATACTGCACGCCGCCCAACAACCCATTGGGATCAAGCCCTGGTTCCAGCGCCAACACCTCTTGCGCGCTCAGGCGTTTGTAGCGCGGCAGGCTCTTGTTGTACGACAGCACATCGTAAAAAATCATGCCGAGATTGACAAGCAGCGGTCCTCGCTGGTGATGTTTGTAAATCGGAATGACGAACGGCAAGGGACGCACCAGGTGTGGCGCGACGCGCAGCAACACCTCGCGCTCTTGCAACGATTCAAAGACCAAATTGAATTCAAAATGTTCGAGATAACGCAAGCCGCCGTGAATAAGGCGCGTCGGCGTCTGTGTCGTGCCTGAGGCAAAATCGTTCTTTTCCAACAATGCGACCTTCAAGCCCCGTTGCGCCGCATCACGCGCCACCCCGACGCCATTGATGCCCCCGCCAATCACAATCAGATCATACACGCCATCCTGCATCCAATTTTGACGAGCTTGTGCGACTGCCATAGTTCACCTCACAGAAGTAAAAAGGAGTAAGCGACTCGCCCATGACTGTTTACGACTCTACCGACTTGAGTGGGCATGGCTCGCGCGGGACTCCTGTTAGTCACACATCCCGCGCCGGCTGGCGGATGTGTCCATCCGCCTTGAGCATCGGTGAAGCCACAGCAAAGCCAGAAGAGCCCTTTTTACTTCCTACTTTTTTACTCATTAGCCCTTTCAACACTTGCACTTGCGCAAACAGATTGCGGTCGGCTATCTCTTTCACCAGTTTTTCTTCGATGCTCGCGTAACGTCCTTGCGGCGGCGCTTTAATTTCGACTTCGACACGCACCGTGCTGTTCTTGAGCAACCCCACCACATCCGCCAAGGTTGGTACAACCTGACGTTCATACTTGCCGTCTTTGAACTTCGCCGCCGCATTGAACGCCTGCAGCTCGGCGAGCGTCTTATCTGCCACACGTCCCGATAATTCCCCATCTATTAAACCACACAAACGCCAAGCGCGCCAAGTGATGAACACTTGACGCGCTTGAGTCAAGCCATTTGCTATTTGCCCTCGGACATCAGCTACTTCGCATTCTTGACATATTCATACAGCGCCGTCAAATCGTTGTCGTCCATGCGCGAAGCGTTCAACCATGGCATTCGCTCGCCTAATTTCACACCGTTCGGACGCACGCCCGTGCGCATCATCTGCTTGAACTGTTCAGCGTTGATAGTGGACACCAGCGGGCGCGGGTCAGGCACGCCGAGAGGGTCTATGGCGCTCGGGGGCGTGCCAGTCATGTTGGGACCATGGCAACCGCGACAGTCGCCAAACGTGGCGACATATTTGCCGTATTCCGCGTTCACGCCGCGCGCGGGCGCTTTGATCACATCTTTGTTGATGGGGTCAGGTGCGGGGAATATGCCTGCGCCAAAGAGGAGCGCGCCCAAGAAGTTGACGTTGTCGCCGCCTGCGGCTTGACTCTCAACTGGAGGTTGTGAGCGCAAGAATGCGATGACTGCTTTGGTGTCGTCATCGCTCAACTGGCGGTAGGGCATGAGCGACATGAACACCGAAAGCGTACCGTCTTTGGTATAGCCATGTCGAATGGCGCGAAACAGTTCGCCGTCGGTGCGATCTTTCAACACGCCTGCGGGCGTGAGGTTCGACGCGACCATCGAGCCAATCGGCATCGGAATGTCTTTCGCCAAGTCGAAACCGCCGGTCAGTGGAAAATCTTGCTTGGCGCCATGACAACCAGTGCAACCAATGTACACGATGTACTTGCCGCGCGCGATTTGCTCCGCCGTCCCCTCGACTTTGAGGTTCGGCGCAGGCTCGGAGGTTGGCGCGTACATCACCGCCATGCCTTTGCCCCCGGCAAACGCGATCAATACAAACACGAGCGCGAGCAATGCGCTCACGACGACGGCGGGCCATTTGATGAACCAGCGCCGTTGCGAGCGAAACGCGCGCCACGTGAACCACGCCAACAACCCGACGAGCGCTACCATGATCAACAGAACGACAAGATTACCCAACACGAAAACCTCCTTGAGTTTTGTAGTCGTCAAACTTCTGCGGGTCTCCTGACTTTGATGTAGGAGGCGTCTCCCGACGCCTCCTACACAATTTCTACACCAAAGTCAGATGTAACTTACTGCATCGTATCCTCTCACAATCAGATACAAATCGTCCAGCGCGCCATGAGTGAACTCCAGCCAGACCGCCAACCAAACGATGCTGAGGCGCTTGAGTGGATTGCGCGACGCCCAGAGCAAGAACGTGCCGATGCCGAGCATCTCAAATACCAAAGCCGCCCACGCATCATATGAACGCCTGCACCACACCAGCGCTAGTGGGAAACGGAAACATGATCATCCCTCTGAAGGCTTGTGGGTTGCGCGCGCCCCACAAATTCATCACGGCCAGCAGCAGCTAGAACGCGCCGCCGATACGAAACCACCTTTTGAGTTTGTTTATCTTGAATTTCCTTGTGCGCTTATGTCCAGAAGACGTGCGCGGCGAGGAGACGGCGTTCTCTAACACCGACCCCAGACGCGCGACTAACAACGGCGAGCACACGCCCTCCGCAGCGGTTCACCTTTACTGGACACGAGCGTTCCTTGTGATTGATAGGTATAATGCGCGCCGCAAACCGCAAGCGCAGCACGCTTGACAACTTCAGTAGTCGAGCCATCCTCCCTATTCGATTTTTCCGCGTATCTGCGCCTGACGCATCACCTCCTTCAAGAATTCCAAGAGTTGCATTGGGTCGGCAAACCCATACCGCTCACCCGTGCGTGGGTTCTCAAGGCTGAAGCGCCAACCCGCCAATGCGCCGCTTTCCTCCCACAGGCAGAGGATGTATGTGGAATAGTGTAGGCGTCGTTTTTCGGAATCATGTGACATAAGTTCTAGCCAAGTATGGGAGAGTATGTTATCCTTCATGTATCATACCCAAACATCATTTAGAAATCGTTTGCTGGATCACACCATGGAGTCCGCATTACAGATTCGAGTCTTAGGCGGCTTACACATTGCGCGCCATGGCGCGCCCCTCGCCAACTTTGTGTCAAACAAAGCCCCCGCCCTACTGGTTTACCTCGCCATGACGCAACACCCCCACTCGCGCGATGCGCTGGCGGCGCTGTTGTGGGGCGAGCTGTCCGACACCGACGCGAAAAATAATTTGCGACAGGCGCTCTCTAATCTGCGAAAATTAATCGAGCCGCACCTCATCATCACCCGCGAGACGGTGGAATTCAATCCTTCTGTCCCCGCTACCCTCGACGCAGCGAGTTTTGAACGCTTATTGACCCAGAGCGCCGATGGCAAAGCGCCGATAGGCAACCATCACTGGCAACGCCTGGACGACTCGCCATCCACCATTCAGCAATTGCAATCCGCGGTTGCCCTCTATCAAGGCGATTTTTTGGCGGGCTTCTTCGTGCGCGATGCGCCCGAGTTCGAAGAGTGGATGCTGGCGCAACGCGCGCGCTTGCGAGAGCTGGCGGTTCACGCCTTGCACACGTTGACCGAATTTCATTTGAGCCGCAGCGCCCACACACGCGCCATTGACTACGCCACGCGCTTGTTGACATGGGACGCGTGGCGCGAGGAAGCGCACCGCCAATTGATGTTGGCGCTGGCGCGTAGTGGGCAACGCGCGGCGGCATTGGCGCAATACGCAATGTGTCGCCGCATTTTGGATAAAGAGCTGAGCGTCGAGCCCTCGGCAGAAACGACGAAATTGTACGAGCGCATTCGCGCAGCAGGCGAAGCCATCCAACATAACCTGCCGTCGCAACCAACCTCGTTTATCGGGCGCGCGCAGGAATTGTCACAGCTCGAAGCGCAACTGCTCCAATCCGACTGTCGTTTGTTGACGGTGTTGGGTGTGGGTGGGGTGGGCAAGACGCGCTTGGCGCTGGCGGCGGCGGAACGCCTGTGGCAAATGGGCGCATTTCTGCATGGCGTCTATTTCGTGCCATTGAGCGCGGTTCATTCCATCGAAGGGCTGCTGTTTGCAATCGCCCACGCACTGTCTTTGTCGGTGCAAGGAGGCGAGGTCAAAACACAGCTACTCAACTATATGCGCGAAAAAGAGGTGTTGCTTGTCCTCGACAATTTCGAGCAGTTGGTGAATACCGCAGACGTGCTGGTTGAAGTGTTGCGAGGCGCGCCGCAGGTTAAGTTGTTGGTCACGTCGCGCGAGCGTTTGAACATACAATGGGAATGGGTCTTTGCCGTAAACGGGCTAACCTATCCCGAAGGCGAGTGGCCACGTGACGTGAGACTCGAAGCGTGGTCGGCAGTGCAACTATTTGTCGAGCGTGCTCGTCGCGTCCTGCCCGCGTTTGCATTGACGGAGAGTGAAGCCGCGCCGATTGTTCACCTATGCCGCAGCGTCGAGGGCATGCCGTTGGCGCTCGAACTCGCTGCGGCATGGTTGCCCACCCATTCGCCTGCGACCATTGCATCTGAGATCGAGCGCAGTCTCGATTTTCTAGCGACAACGTTGCGTGATGTGCCAGCACGCCAGCGCAGTCTGCGTGCCGTGTTTACGCATTCGTGGGAATTGTTGGACGAGCGACAGCGCGCCCTCTTCGCTCAACTGTCAGTGTTTCATAACGGATTCACGGACGAAGCCGCTCAATTCGTGGCAGGCGCAGCAGCGGTCGCGCTGAAAACGCTGGCGGACATGTCGCTGTTGCGCGTGGACACAACCCACGCGCCGCGCCGCTACGAGATGCACGAACTCATGCGCCAATTCGCGCGCGAAAAATTGAACACGGAGCCCGCCACACTCACAGGCGTACAGCGCCGTCACTCGCAATTTTTCGCGCGCTTTGCCGCTGCGCGTCAGGCGGCGCTCAAGGGCGCGAACCACAAGAGCGGGCTGGACGACATGACGCGCGAATTTGAAAACGTGCGCGCGGGCTGGGAGTGGGCCTGGTACGGCGCAGAGCTGCCTATATGGGATGACATTCAAGCCTACATGGAACCGCTATTCGTCACGCTTGAAATGCGCGGACAATTTGCCGAAGGGGAAAAATTATTTGGCGAGGCGGCACAACGGTTCGAAAGCGGGGAAGCAACCACGTCTGACACGGCGCGCTACATTTGGGGACAGGTGTTGATTCGGTGTGGCTGGTTTTATTTTCGGATGGGACAATTCACCCAAGCAACTGAGTTGGTGGAACGAGGGTTGCCGTTGCTGCGCGCGCACCACGCCGAAGCTGAAATCGCGTATGCGTATCTCTTTCTTGGCGCAAGCGCCTACGGACAAGGCAAGCTCGCAGACGCCAAACAACTGTTTTACGAAAGCTATCGGCGCTACGTTCAACTCGGTGATGATTGGGGCAGCAGCGGCGCCAGCAGCAACATCGGCGAAGTGGCTCTGGTGATGGGCGAGTTCGTTGAAGCGGAACGCACGCTGCAAGAGAGTTTGCGACGCGCGCGGACGATTGACAATCGCCATCACGTGGCGCACACGTTGAACACGCTAGGTGAATTGGCGACGCGCCGTCAAGAGTTTGACCGAGCGGAGCAATATCTGATCGAAGCCTTGACCATCGCGCGACAAGACGGCGAAGCCTATCTGGCAGCGTTGACGCTGTCGCATCTGGCGCAAGCCGTCGCGCCTCACGCGCCGACGCGCGCCCTTGAGCTCGCGCAAGAGGCAGAGCTAGCGCTGCGCCGTTTTGGCGATCGCTTGAGTCTGATTCCTGCTTTGCAGTTGCTAGGAGATTTGGAGCGAGCGCGCAAAGATTACAGCGCAGCCAAACGCTATGTGCGCGACGCCCTGACCATCGCCCAAGAGATTGGCGCAGCAGCATTGCTGCCTGAGCTCTTATATTCCGTCGCTTGCATTGAGTCGGATCAAGCTCAACTGGGGTTTGCGTATGAGCTGGCGACGTTTCTGCAGAACGACTCACACGCTTCGATTGAATTGCAAGCCAAAGCGCAACAGCTGCAACGCGAGCTCAAGAAACGCGCGCCAACCTTACGCGCGCAGCGGAAGGGCGAACCCCAATCACACACCTACGAACACATCGTCGCAGAATTGCTGCGGCGCTGGTGAGCCCGCGCGAATCGAATTCGCGGCTACGCCAAAACCAGAAGCGCGTCAAATCAATAGCTCGACGCGCTTTGTCTCCAACCTTCCAGCTCCAATCTCGAATATCCCAGCTCGCGCTCACCCCAACACAAACGCCTCCCCGATATGCGGCACGCGCACTGCGCCATGCAAGTGGCGAGCCAGCCACTCGCGTTGCGCGTGGCGTTCCCATTCCTCGTCTGTCCAACCCCAACCGTCGCCGCGCTCGTCCTCGTGCCCGCTGAGATGCACCAACAGGGTGAGTCGAGGACGCAACGCGGCCGCATACTCCATGACCTTGAAGAACGAACAATGATTGGTGCTGCGCCCATTGACAGGATTGATTGCTCTGCGCCACGTGTTGCAATCAATGAACAGGTAATCGGCGTGAGCAACGAGCTGTGCGGCGGCGTTCTGCTGATCTAAAATCCAAGCATTGGTCGTATCCAAATCCCACAAGAGCGCGGCTTTCTTCGTCGGCGTTTGAATCACGAAGCCCGCGCAACAGGGATAGGGTTGCGTTGGATTGGCGGGGTCAAGGTCAGCGCTGCCGTGATACGTCGTGATGGGCGTGAGCGTGAGGTCGGGCAGTGCGATGGGGATGGGCGTCAGCACTGTGCCAGCAGGCTGCGCTTCGTCTGAGACGCGCACATCCAAATGGTCACGCACAGCAGGCGCTTGTTCGATATTCAGCCACGCCGCCGAACCGCGCCGACACCACGTTGGAATGCGCGTGACGGGTCTGCCGCTCCACGCCACAGAGCGTTGCCACGACGCACCGAGTCGTCGCACTTCCACCGCATGATCGGAATGCCAATGCGTGAACACGAGCCAATCGAGTCGCGCTTGGTCGCCTAGCAAGTGCGGATTGCGTTGCAGACTTTCGACAACGCCATTGCCCACGTCAAACAAAATGTGATGCGCCGTGTTGCCGTCATCATCTAGGCTGATGAGCGACGCCGAGGTGTTGGCAACGGGCAACGCGCGCGCGCAACGCGGACATGGGCAACCATATTCTTTCAGGAAGGCGTGTTCAAGACCGTTGATGAAAAGGTAGTGGTTCATGAGAGAGGGTAAACCGTGAACAGTAAAAATGAAATGGGAGATGTGTCTATCCACCTTGAGCGTCAACGAAACCGCAGCCAAGCCAGCAGAGCCGTAAAAAGTCGTGTGGGCTGCAAAGACAAAGCGCGCCAAGCAATTTGGCGCGCTTTGTCCAATCTCTTCACGGCTACATGCTATCCGCTACTGGCTATTCGCTATTGGCTAGCTCAACGCCGCGATGTCTTTCTTCACGGGTTCGCCGTCGGTCTCCAATTGCTTCTGCACTTCGCCAAAGACTTTCGCCACATCTTCTTTGCCCGTCATGATGCGCTCCAATCCCTTGCCAATGGTTTGGTCGCCGCCGGGGATGAAGACGCGCGCGGCATCTTGCGGGCGCGTCTTCGGCAGTTGCTCCACGGCCGTCTTGGCTTGTGGGCGTTCTTGGAAGAACTTAGCGTAGCTCTCGGTCTTGGCAGTGCTGAGACGCACGGGCATGTAGCCCGTCTTCTGCGCCCATGTTGCGCCGCCGTCGTTGCCCGTCAAGAAGTTGATGTACTTGAGCGCGGCTTGCGCCTTTTCTTTGGGAGCAGTCGCCAACACGGAAATGCCTGAACCGCCTGTGCAGCAGCCAAAGTTTTTCTCTTGCGGCAAGAATGCGGTGCCTACCTTGAATTTCGCATCTTTCAAAACGCCACCCAGTGAACCTGTGGACATCAGCGCCGTCGCCGCCAATTCGGAGATGAAGTCCTTCTGCACATCGGTTGAGGTCACCGCCCACTTCGTCTTGTTCACGCTGTCGGCATAGAATTGACCAGCGCGGATAGTATCGGGTTCGGTCATCATATACTTCGTCAACGTCTGGTCGCTGTATCCGCCGCCGAATTGCCAGGCTACACACTGGAATACCCACGCGACGTAGCTCGCGCCATTGGCATGCACAAACGCGGCAACTTTGATGGTATCCCCTTCTTTCTTGGTCAGCTTCGGCGCGTTGTCTATCAATTCCTGCCACGTAGTCGGCGGCTTCGCGATGCCCGCTTTCTCGAACATGTCGGCGTTGTAGTAGAACAACGGCGTGGAGCGCGCGAACGGGATCCAGTATTGCACGCCCTTGCGTACGCCTTCGTTCCACAACGATTCGACAAAATCTTTGGTGTCGATCTTTTCGGCGGTGACGTAATCGTTGAGCGGTTGCAACGCCTTGGCGCGGAAGAACTTGAACCACCACACATCCGACAACAAGCACGCATCGGGACCTTGCTTCGCAGCGAGCGCAGCGGTCAGCTTGTTGGCGGTTTCTTCGTAGTTGCCTTGCACTTGCAGGTCAACCTTGACCTCGCTCTGCATACTGTTGAATTTGTCGGTGAGTTCTTTGTTGGTGGCTTCGTTCACGCCGCCGCTAAAGCCCCAATACGTCACTGTCACCACTGAGCCGGGTTGCTTGACGACGCCGGGCGCTTGGGTCGCCGCCTGTTGTGGCGGCTGCTGTGGTGCGGCGGGTTGAGCGGGCGCGCTGCATGCGGCGAGTGTCGCCACTCCCGCGCCCAACCCAAGTCCTTTGAGAAACTGACGACGAGACATCGTTTGTTGACTCATGTTTTCTCTCCTTTTGAGATGAGTGATCATGCTACTGCCTAATGTTTACTGCCTACTGCTTACTGCCCCTACCCCTTCACCGCGCCTGCGGCAATGCCTTCGACGATGAAGCGTTGCACAAACAGAAAGACGATGATGACCGGCACGATCACCAACAAGGTCGCTGCCATCACGGCGCCCCATTCGGTATTGCCTTCGGCGTCGAGCAAACGTGAGATGGCAATGGGCAGCGTTCGCATCTCGTCCGTCGTCGTCACGATGAGGGGCCAGAGATACTCGTTCCATTTTGCGGTGAACGACAACAAGGCGCTGGTGGCAATGGCGGGCATAGCGATGGGAATGACCACGCTGATGATCGTGCGGACATGACTCGCGCCATCCACTTTGGCTGCATCCATCAAGTCTGTGGGAATGGAGCGGAAGTATTGGCGCAGCAAAAACGTCCCGAAGGCAATCGAAGCGCCAGGCAAGACGATGCCCGCATACGTGTTGATGAGCCCTTTCGGATAGAGCCCGAACAAGGTCAGGTTGGCAGTAGTCAAATAGTTGGGGAAGATGATGATCTGCTCGGGCACCATCAACGCCACCAACAACAGCACGAAGAAAAAGTTGCGATACGGGAACCGCACGAACACGAGTGCGTACGCCGTCGTAATCGCCATCACAACTTCGGCGGCGGTGCCAAGCAAGGTCGTGATGAAGCTGTTGTAGTAGTAGGTCGCAAAGGGGCGTTCCGTCCAGACCTTCACAAAATTGTTGAAGTTGAATGTTTCGGGCAAGAAGGCCGGATTCGCCGTCAGAATTTCACGATTGGTCTTGAGCGCGCCCGTAAGCAACCAAAACACGGGAATGCCGATGACCATGACCAGAGCTATCATGCCCAGATAGCCCCACAGATTGGCAACAGTCGCTTGACGTTTCATAGGATAGGAGCTAACGAACAGTGAATAGTCAACAGTGAACAGAGGAAGTCATACGGCCGCTATTGACGGTTGACTGTTCCTTCGACATGGTGTCCTGAGCTCATGCGTAACTGACGCGCCGTTCCAGATAGCGCAGTTGCAACAACGTCACAAAAAACATGATGACAAACAACAGCACGCCCATCACTGCCGCGCTGCCGTAATCGGCGTTGGTCTCGAAGCCGAGTTCGTACAAGCGATAGATCAAGACGTTGGTTGCATTGACGGGTCCCCCGCGCGTCATCACGCGGATAATGTCAAAGGATTGAAACGAATTGAGGATGCTCGTCACCGTCAAGAAGAACGTGACAGGCGACAAGCCGGGGATGGTGACGTGACGGAAACGGTCCCACGCATTCGCGCCGTCCACCCGCGCCGCTTCGTACAGTTCGTTGGGGATGGCTTGCAGCCCTGCAATGTAAATCACCGTCGCATAACCCAGATTCTTCCACACATAGACGATAATCAACGCCATCATCGCCCAACTAGGATCGAGCAACCACTTCGGCGAGGGAATGCCAAA
Organism: uncultured Anaerolineae bacterium; assembly: GCA_964509505.1. Taxonomy (GTDB): domain Bacteria; phylum Chloroflexota; class Anaerolineae; order JACRMK01; family JACRMK01; genus CAZDYP01. Next base: position 15,517 of record CAZDYP010000112.1, read on the forward strand.
TGGCTTGAGCATTTGATAGAAGAAGCCATAGCGATGATCAAAAATGTAGATCCAAACGATGGCGACGGCAGAGCCAGCCATGACGGTGGGAGAAAACAACAGACTACGCACGGGGTTGCGAAAGCGCAATTTCTGATTCAACAACAACGCCGTCAGCAAGCCTAAGACCAGGATGATGCTCACTACCACGAAGGTAAACACCAGCGTATTTACGAACACCTGATTGGTGACGGAATCGGCAAGAAACCTTTGAAAATTGTTGAAACCGACCCACTCGCCTGTATCCGTGAAGATGTTGTAATCTTGAAACGCGAGAAAAAAATTGCGAATGAGTGGGTAGTAGGTGAAGATCACAAACAAGCCAAGGTTCGGCCCCACGAACAACACAAAGGCTACCCAGTCGCGCCAATCACGGCGAATGAGACGCAGCAGTTTGGATTGTGTAGTAGGGATTGCGACGGTGGGCGCAGCCGCATCGAGGCTGGTAGTCGCCATGGACTCACTCCTGACAAGTCAAAGTTCAAGCCATCAAACGCGCGAGGATTGTAACGAGCTTCCGAGAGAATGTCAACGCTTCCACGCCAATTCTTGCAATCTACCTTCTGACTGCGCTTACTCTGCCGCCTCGCGCAGCGCCTGCGCCATGCGCTCGGGGCCGATGAGCGCGGCGAGCGCGCGAAACTCATCGGGCGATTCATCCCACAACCACGCGACTTTCAACCAGAAGCCGGGCAAGGCGCGCGAGCGATAAATGCCGTTCGCAGCTGGTTTGACGGTTTGATAATCGCCATGCTCATCTAATTGATAAAATTGCGCGCGTCTGCGGTGGGGCCGATTGTCAATGATCCAGTATTCAGACACGCCACCGGCTTCATACTCGTCAAACTTTTTCACGCGATCACGGGTTACACTTTCATCGGAAACGATTTCGATGATGAGGTCGGGCGCGCCATTCACGCGGTCTTCGGTCAGGCGGTCAAGATGTTCGTTGGCGATGAAGATAATGTCAGGCTCACGCGCGTTGCCATCGGGTTTGATTTTCACTTCGAGCGGCGCGGTGCGTATCACGCCCAAATTGAAAATCTTGACTAATGCTTTGAGGACAAACAGCAGAAACTCCTGTATGACTTGATGACGGTTTTTGACTGGCATCAGGCAAATCACCTCCCCATCTTCCCATTCGGTAAACGCGCTCTCATGCTCCCACGTCAGATACTCTTCGTAAGTCATCTTGAGTGGCTTGGCAGTTGGCTCATTTCTTTCTATGGTCATGGTCGCAACACTCATCGCACACCTCCCTTCATCTGTTCACAATTGTAACATGCCGCCTACAAAAAACAAAGCCCTCGCGCGCCACGAGCCACGCGAGAGCCATATAATCATCATGCCATCTTTTATCGCGCCATCCCTTCATCCCTTCACTCCTTCCCCTCGTCCCTCGTTTACTTGTTTACTCGTTCACCCTGCCTCCTGCATTTTCGCGCGCTTGCGTTCCAGCGCATCGAGCAACCGCTTCCGCATCCGAATGTTGCGCGGCGTCACCTCGACCAGCTCATCTTGCGTAATGTATTCGAGCGCGTCGTCAAGGCTCATGATGCGCGGCGGCGTGAGTCGCTCCTGAATCTCCGAGGTCGAAGAGCGCACATTGGTCAGATGTTTTTGCTTGGTCGGATTCACGACCAAATCGCCGCTGCGCTGATGCTGCCCGATGATCATGCCCTCATACACGGCGACGCCGGGCCCGATGAACAGCGTGCCGCGCTGCTCGATGTTATGCAGCGCATAGCCTGTGCTAGTGCCTGTGTCGCCCGA
>CAZDYP010000113.1:0-9560 GCA_964509505.1 uncultured Anaerolineae bacterium
ACCTTAAAATTTCTGCCTCGCGCCATTGTGTTCGCGCCACTTGGGTTTATAATCACGCAATGCTGAAAGATAGAGGCTGAACGGATGGCATACCTCAGTGAGATTCTCCATCGCGAAGTGCGCGACCACCGCAACAATTATTTAGGGCGCTTACAGGATGTGCTAATCATCAGCGACGAACGCACCGCCCATCCGCGTGTGATGGCTTTGGCGCTGACCACGGGCGACCCTGAGAACCCCTGGCTGTTGCCTTGGCGAGGGAATGAAGATCTCGCGGGCAACAAAATCATTTTGCAGAAACCGCCGACGGACGACTACGCGGCGTGCGGCAACGAAATCTGGCTCGCGCGCGACTTGCTCGACAAACAAGTGATTGACACCAACGATCATCGTATCGTGCGCGTGAACGATCTGGAATTGGGCAAGCTCGGCACCGACTATTGCCTCATCAACGTGGACGTGGGCGGTCGAGGGTTGTTGCGACGCTTGGGCATAGAAGATATGGCGGAATGGGTGGCGCGACTGTTGCGGCGCAAATTGCCAGCGCACGAAATCGCCTGGCGTGATTTGAGCTTCCTGCCGGGCGGCAGCTTGCGCGTCAACGTCGCGCGCCAACAATTGAGCGAGCTGCACCCCGCCGACATCGCCGAAATTCTTGAGGACGCGGGGCCGCGAGTCGCCGCCGAACTCATTCGCGCGCTTGACGACAAAAAAGCCGCCGATGCGCTCGAAGAGCTCGAGCCCGAATTTCAAGCAGAAGTGTTGGAAACCATCAGCGATGAACGCGCCGCCGACATCGTCGAGGAGATGCAGCCCGACGAAGCCGCCGACCTGTTGAACGAGATGGACGAGGAGCGACGCGAGGACATCCTCAACTTGATGGAGCAAGAGGAAAAAGCCGCCGTCGAAGAGCTGCTCGTCCACGATGCAGACACGGCGGGCGGCTTGATGAACACACGCTATGTCACCATTCCGCCGGGGCTAACCGCCGCACAAGCGTTACGACAATTGCGCGAGATGGCAGCGGCGCGCGAAGCTGAAACAATTTACTACGTCTATATCGCCGACGAAGAAGAACATCTCTTGGGTGTGCTGTCGTTGAGCGATCTCGTGCTGGCCGATCCCAACCTGCTCGTAGATTCGTTCATGCACGACGAACCCGCCATTGTGCAATTGGAAACGCCGCGCGACGACGTGCTGGAAGTCATCTCGCGTTATGATTTGCTCGCCGTACCGGTCGTGGATGCGGCGAAGCGTTTGCAAGGGATTGTCACCGCCGACGACGCGCTCCAAATGATTCTGCCTGATGATTTGAAGGTGAAACTCCCTAGACTCTTCTAAGGTTTGATGGTTAGATTTCTGAGTGAACCCAAGCTAACATCACCCATCAAAACTATGGTAGTGGCTATGGGGTAAATGCTGCAGAGCCACACCGACCCACAGGGTGACGGCGTGGTTTGCGCTGTCGAACCATGCCAGCTCGACTCATTGCCCACAGCCCAGCGCAGTTTGCGGGACCAGTTCAGAAGGCTGTATCATTTATTGCCTATCCACTACCCCCAATGTGACATGCTACTGTTACACCGCTTCAAACACAAACGTCTCAACGCTTTCCTTGCCGTCATCGGACCAGGCGTGATTGCCGCGCTGGCTGGTAACGATGCGGGAGGCATCGCTACCTACTCGACGGCAGGCGCAGCCTATGGCTATAGCTTGCTATGGGCGTTACTCATCGTCGCCTGCGCGCTGGCTGTGGTGCAAGACATGTGCGTGCGGATGGGCGTCGTGACGGGCAAAGGCTTGAGCGACCTCATCCGCGAAGAGTTCGGCGTGCGCACGACGGCCGTGGCGATGTTGGCATTGCTGGTGGCAAATGCGGCGGTCACGATCAGCGAATTTGCGGGTATCGCGGCCGCAGGCGAAATTTTTGGTTTGCCCCGCGTGGTCAGCGTGCCATTGGCAGCCGCGCTGGTTTGGTTCATCGTCACGCGCGGCAACTATCAGCAAGCAGAAAAGTTTTTCTTGGCGCTGTCGCTCATCTTCCTAACGTACTTCATATCGGTGTTTCTGTTGCCCATCCAGTGGTTCGAAGTGGCGCGCGGCACGCTCGTGCCGACGGTGCGCGCCGACACGAAGTATTTGCTGGTAATGATTGCCTTGATTGGCACGACCATCAGCCCATACATGCAGTTTTCGTTGCAAGCCATCACCGCCGACAAAGGGTTGACGATGGAGGCGTACGGGCTGGCGCGACTCGACAACTTCATCGGCGTTGCTCTGACGATTCTGGTCGCCGCTTTTATTATGATTGCGACAGGCGCGACGTTGCATACACACGGCATCGTCATAATTGAAGGCGCGGAGCAAGCGGCGCTGGCGCTCGAACCGATTGCGGGGGTGTTCGCCAAAGAACTGTTCGCGCTCGGTTTGTTAGGCGCATCGTTGCTCGCCGCCTCGATTCTCCCGCTCACGAGCGCGTATGCGATTTGCGAAGCGTTTGGGTGGGAGCGCGGGTTGCAGCAGACCGCACAGGATGCGCCCATTTTCTATGGTCTTTACACCGGCATTATCATTGTAGGCGCAACGCTCGCGCTTATTCCGGGCGTGCCCTTGTTCACATTGTTGGTTTTAGCCTACGACGTGAACGGCATATTACTGCCCATCATCTTGATTTTGATGCTGCGCCTCGCCAACAATCGTCGCTTGATGAACGCGTATGTGAATGGGCGCGTGGCCAATCTATTTGGCTATGGCACGACGCTGGTGCTCGTTGTGCTGACGATCTTGCTCATCTTGAGCTCGATACTTGGGATTCAGTGATCAGTGTTCAGTATCCAATGAATAGTGAGCCGTGAGTCGAACGCGATTCGCGGTTCATGGCTCCCTGTTCACTCCAGAGAGATGGTTATGACCAACGACATTTCCCCTGAAGATTTTCAGCGGTTGCTAGTGAAGCGGCTGCGCGACGAGGGCTTGACCATCGAGGAAGTGGGCAAGCTGGAGCTGCGTATTGGCGGACATAATGCGACGTTCTATCTCGACAACATGTATCAGCAATATCGGGAAGGCTCGCTCCTCGGCGACATCGTGAAACGCGTGACCCAAACGCTCAACGAAGCCCAAGGCGCGCTCGACGACTTGCAGCAGCCGCTCGCTCTGGCGAACGTGCTGCCGATGCTCAAAGCGCGCGACTGGCTCGACAACGCGCAGCACAAACAAAAAGAGCAGTTGGCATGGCAACCGTTCATCACCGACGATGTGGTAGTGACGCTCGTCGTGGACATGCCCAACAGTTTGCGCTACGTCAAAGCGTCGGAGCTTGAGGCGCTGAAACAGTCGTTTGACGACGTGTTAGAAGTTGCGCTGAGTAACTTGTGGGAACGCTCGGCGGGGCAAGCGCTCCAGTTTGGCGACGAAAAATCGGGGCGCATGTTCATCTTCTCCACGCACGACGGCTACGATGCCACACGCATCCTGTTGAGCCCACTCCTCGAACACTTGGCAGCGTTGGTCAAAGGGCAATTGGTCATCGGCATTCCGAACCGTGATTTTATGATCGCCTTTGGCAACGCGGATCCATTGACCGTCGGCAAGATTGGTTTGCAGGTCAAGGCGGATTCACAATCGCGCACCTATCCGCTGACAGCGACCCTGTTCACGTTTCAAGACGGCGAGTTGCAAGTGTATGCGAAGGAGGACGAGTAAATGTGGCGATAGGGAACTAGGGAACGTGAAAATGTGGAAAGGCAATTCCGTTCCCTGTCGCCGTTTACTTGTTTACTGCCAACCATGAAACGTCCTGCTAACTTCTTCGCGCGCGTCTATGCCGTCGTGCGGTTGATACCCAAGGGCAAAGTGGCAACTTACGGACAAATCGCCGCTATATTGGAGCATCCACGCGCGGCACGCACCGTCGGTTGGGCGCTCAATGGTATGCCCGCGTCGTGGGCGAAGCGCGTGCCCTGGCAGCGCGTCATCAACGCCGAAGGACGCATCAGCAACGCCAAACATTACACATTGCAATTGGCACTGTTGAAAAAAGAGGGCATCCGATTCAACAAAGAAGGGCGATGCGATTTGCAGAAGTACTTGTGGGAACCGCCGCCGCAGTTGCGACGATAAAAAATTGAAGGACGATTCAATAATGTCGAGAGCCTTCGGGTCTTTTTTTATTGCATTGCGTTAGAGTGTATGTTTATCGGTGAACCCATCACGCCCGCTGCGGGCGAATACAACCCCATCACGATGGCGCGCGGCGAGCCATCTGCGCCGCGACGGTTTACGTGGCGCGGCATGGAGTATCACGTCGCGCGCGTCATAAAAACGTGGAAGGGCACCGCGCCCGAAGGCCACAAGCAAGGCAATGAAGTCTATGTACGCAAGCATTGGTTCGAGCTCGAAACGACGTCAGGCGAACACATGACCATCTATTGTGACCGACAAGCGCAGAGTCGGCGCAAGGCGAAGGCGCGGTGGTGGCTTTACTCAGTAGCTAGGAGTCAGTAGCCAGGAATGGAGAATCGGGCGTCAGATATACCCATCTTGCATCTTCCAGCTTGCATCCTACATCTCGTTTGAGGAGTATCCTCCATGCGATTCAACACCATGTTTATCACCCACGACGGTCCCATCGCCACGTTGCATTTCAATCGCACCGAGCGGTTGAACGCGTTTGGCATGGAAGGGACGATTGAACTCAATCTCGCGGCGGACGCACTGGCAGCGCATGATGCGACGCGGGTCGTGATCCTCGTCGGCGAAGGGCGCACCTTCAGCACGGGCATTGATTTGAAGGAACTCGCGGCAGGCGAGATTGACATGACGTATCATCATCGTTGGGAAGCGGCGCTGCGCAAGTTCGAATTGATGAACAAGGTCGTGCTTGCCGCGCTGCATGGCTACGCGCTTGGCGGCGGTTTGCAGCTCGCATTGGCGTGCGATGTGCGCGTTGCTGCGGCAAGCGTGAAGGTCGGTTTGCCCGCCGTCAAAGAAGGGTTGATACCAGGCATGGGCGTCTTTCGTTTGCCGCGTTACATCGGGTTGGGGCGCGCGAAGCGTCTAATCCTGTCGGGCGAGTTGATTGACGGTCATGCCGCCCTCGACATGGGCATCGTAGATTATTGCGTGCCTGAGGCGGAGCTGTTGAACAAAGTCACGGCATTAGCGCAATCCTATCTCACCATCCCATGGGATTCGGTGTTGCGTTCGAAGCAAATGACGAATCGCGCGTTTGATTTGCCCTTCGACGATTATCTTGGCGCGTACTTCGCAGAGCAGACAAAGGCGATGCAATCATTAGATCACTTCGACGCGATGCGCGCTTATCGAGAGGAGCAAGCGCGGAAGAAAAAGTGACGGGAGATAGGAGATGGGAGACGGAGGACGGAAGACGGAAGACAAAGCGTGAAGTTGTTAATTCTTCCGTTGTCGGTTCTCCGTCCTCCCCCATTCAGAATGTTGGTTTGAAGACCATCAAGCCAACGATGATGACGACGAGGATAGTGGTGATAATGCCCAAGAGGGTCGAGCGCTGTGAGAGGCGTTGAAACTCGAGGGATTGCGCGCCTTGCGTTTCGAGGATGGCGATTTGGCGGCGAAACGTCGGCGCGAAGAGGAAAATGCCCACGAGAGCGACGACGCCGTAGAGAACGAGCGCCGCGGCAATCCAAAATGTCGTCAGTGGGATGCCACTCAGATATATCATGCCCAACCCCGACAACAACAGGAGCGCGTAACTAGGATTAGCGAAGCGATTGTCCAAGACGCGAATGCCTTGCAGCACGTGACGCAGCTGCTCAGGTTCACGCCTAGCATGCGCAATCCAAATGCCATAGGAAAGGTTGAAGCCAACGGCGACCAGCGCCAAAAAGATATGGGTAAATTTGAGGATAAGGTAGAGTGACATACTTGATATGGGCATATAGCATATAGCGAATAGTCAATGGCGCATAGCCGATAGCCAATAGCTGCTAGTCATTTGTTTTATTATTCGCCTCTACCATTGGCTATTCGCTATTCGCCATACGCTATACGCCATTTGCCATCCGCCATTCATTGCTGCGCGTCACGAATACTCTTCAGCAACGCCGTATCTTGTTCAGGCAGTATCGTGCGCGGGTCGAACAATACACGATCATGCTCGACGCGCGCAATGATGGGGGGCCATTGCTCTCGCAGCTTTTTCGCAAACGCATTGGGCTGTGCGACCTTGTATGCGAGCAAAAACGTCGGCAACCCTTCTTCGGGTAACGAGCCGCCGCCCACAGTGGATTGTCCCTCGCACACCTCCCAATCCCCCGCCAATGCGCCTCGCCATTGTTCCGCACGCTGGCGCAGTTGCTCTTTCTTCGCCGCAATCATGCGCCAAATCGGAATCTCCTTGGTTGCCTCGTCTTTCAAGTAATGTAACAAAGTCGCTTGCAGCCCTGCGAGCGTTACCTTGTCCACACGCAAGGCGCGTGTCATCGGATGCTTGCGAAGTTTGGCGATAGCATCTGCTTTGCCAACGATTAAACCCGCTTGTGGGCCTCCTAACAATTTGTCGCCGCTAAAACAGACAAGGTCTGCGCCTGCCTGCAAACTCTCCAGCGGCGTTGGTTCATGCGGCAAACCGAACAACGCCGTGTCAATAAGCGCACCGCTGCCAAGGTCTTGTAGCGCCATCAGGTTGCGCTCTTTGGCTAGTTGCGCCATCTCCTCCAAGGACGCCGCTTCCGTGAAGCCAAGGATGCGGAAATTGCTCGGATGTACATGCAACAACAATGCTGTGTGTGGCGTGATGGCATTTGCAAAATCGGCAAGCCGTGTGCGGTTCGTCGCGCCAACTTCGACGAGCGTCGCGCCCGACTGTTCCATGATTTCGGGGATGCGAAAGCCGCCGCCGATTTCGATGAGCTGCCCACGTGAGATGATCACCTCCTTGCCGCGCGCAAACGCCGCGAGGGAAAGCATCAGCGCGGCCGCGCAGTTGTTCACGACGAGCGCATCGCCCGCGCCGGTCAAGCGCTTGAGCAGCGCCGTTGCATGGAGATAGCGCGAACCGCGCTCACCATCCGTCACATTGTATTCGAGGTTCGAGTAGTTCGCACCAACTGCTTGCATTGCCTTGAGCGCAGCAGCGGAAAGCGGCGCGCGTCCGAGATTGGTGTGGATGATGACGCCTGTCGCATTGATGACGGGATAGAGCGTCGGACGCACGCACGCTTCGACGCGCACGCGAATATCATCGTACAGCAGTGCGGGCATCGGCGCATCGCCGCCTTTGCGGATAAGTGCGCGATAATCATCCAGCGCCGTGCGGCACGCCTCCAATGTCACTGTGCGTCCGTAGCGCGTGACCAAATCATGAATCGGCGGCGCGAGGAGCAATTGATCAATGGCGGGCAGTGCGCGCAGACGCGCTTGGAGTTGCGAATCGGATGATTGCATTCTTTCGTGTTTCGTCTTTCTCGATTCACTGCCCTGTCTGCGCAATAAATTCTCTAATGTAAGCGATAACCTTCTCGGGCTGTTCGTGAATTACCCAATGCGTGCCATCGGGAATGCGTTTGATGGTCAGGTCAGGCACATAGTGTTCGAGACCGTCGAGATTGCCGGTCAAGAGCGCCGTGTCTTGCTCGCCCCAGATAACCAGGGTGGGCACGTTGACGTTGGACGACGCTGGCGCGAGCGCGCTGCTTGCGCTGCGCCCCGTCATCGCGCGATAATAATTGAGTCCGCCTGTGAGCGCACCAGGTTGTGACCAGGCTGCGATGTATTGTTGCTTTTCCTCTTCGCTCCCGAAGAGTTTGCCGCCGAACAACGCGTCGGTCAGTCGCGCGTAGTTGTTCTCTGACAAAATTTGTTCGGCTTGTGAGCTGCGAAACAATTGCATATACGCGCTCGCCCGTTGTTGCGCGGGATTGTGGGTGAGCTCGCGGCGAAAGATGGCGCCGTGTGGCGCGTTGATGATGATGAGTTGGTCGAGCCAGTCAGGATGCGCCATCGCAAAATTCCAGGCGACCACGCCGCCCCAATCGTGTCCGACGAGCGTGAAGCGTTTGTAGCCTAAATGCTCCGCGAGGGCGCGCACATCTTCAACCAAATGATGCATCTGATATTGCTCGAGCTCGACTGGTTTGGCTGATAGGTTGTAACCGCGCATGTCGGGCGCAATCGCCAAATGATCCTTGCCGAACTCCGGCAGCAGATTACGCCACTCACGCCAAAATTCAGGAAAGCCGTGCAAGAACAACATGAGAGGACCAGCGCCCTCTGCAACATAATGCAAACGAATGTTATTCACCTCAGCATACGCATGCGTGGACATAAGTGGGGCTCCTTCAATCAACCTCAGTCAACGTAAGTGTTGGTGTGGAACAGCGAACAGCGTAGAATTTTATACACAAAACCTCCTTGCGCGAAACAAACGCTCACTCTGCGCTGCAGCGCTTGACTATCAGCTTTCACTTGGCGTAGGCTGGAATTGAACGCTGTTCACCGCAAGAACTCCCGCATAGCGGCTACGATTTTATGCGGCGCTTCCATCAGCACGAGATGTCCACCGTCAGGCACTTCGACCAATTTCATTTGGGGCCACACGGGGGCAATTTCCTCTACCCGCGTCGTGCCCATCACCGAAGGTCCCGTGCCGTGAATGACCAACACTGGCGCGCGCAGGTGTAGTAAATCGGGCCACGGATCGAATGCAGGGAACGACATATAAATGTCTGCTTCCACGTCGGGCGCACAACACAACTCAATTTCGCCGTCGGCGGTCGGCACGGTGGCATGGCGCGCGAACAAGTCGAGCATCTCAGGCGTCCATGAGTTGTAGGGTGGACGGCTACCCAACGTCGCCTTGAGCTCGTCGGGGTTCGCCCAGCGCGAGCGACGTTTGCGTGTGCGTTCGATGAACGGCGATGGTTGCGTGGGCGCGTTGCCGAAGCCAGCGCGCGGGCGAATCGTTGGCTCAATCAAGATCATGCGTGCAATGCGGTCAGGCTCACGCACCGCTGTTACTGCAATCGAGGTCGCGCCCGACGAATGCCCCAAGCCAATCGCGTCGCGCAAGTCCAATGCCCGTGCGAAATGTTGGAAATCCAACGCCGTGTGATGCCACGTATGCTCACGCGCTGTTTTGTCGCTACGTCCATGGCCGCGTTGGTCGAGCGCAATATAATGATAATCGTCGCCCAGCTCGCGCAACACGGGCAGCCACAACTCCGAGACGAAGCCTGTGGCATGATAGCAGACGATGGTTGGCTTGTCGCGCGCATTGTCGCTTTCCAAATAACGAAAGCGCAAGCCGTTGATGGTCACAAATTGTTCGGTGAATTGCATGGGTTGATTCTCAAGAGGCGTTATCATGGTGAAGGTTTCGCTATTGTAGCATGTTTCTCGGCTTACAGGTCAATGCGGCGCGCCATACGCGTCAGAGGTGAGCGGCATTATTCGCGCTGAACAGCGCAAGCGTGAGCAACTGTGCAATTTGTATCGCGCGGCGACGCAGAATTTTCCGCAACAGCAGTTAGACAAGTTTTTAACTTGTCTGTGTAGGCAAGTTGCAAACTTGCCCTACA
>CAZDYP010000113.1:9660-17306 GCA_964509505.1 uncultured Anaerolineae bacterium
CAGTTAGACAAGTTTTTAACTTGTCTGTGTAGGCAAGTTGCAAACTTGCCCTACACCCCCACCAGCGGCATTATTCGCGCTGAACAGCGCAAGCGTGAGCAACTGTGCAATTTGTATCGCGCGGCGACGCAGAATTTTCCGCAACAGCAGTTAGACAAGTTTTTAACTTGTCTGTGTAGGCAAGTTGCAAACTTGCCCTACATCCCCACGACGGGATTAATTTCTTGCGGTTTTGTTTTTCCGCTAAACGCCATGTCGCAGCGGCAACGCGCGTCTGCGTTGGAAATTCTGCTTGCCCCAACTGCGTGCGCTATGGGTGACAGGTGGATGCGTAGGCGGAGGTGGGACGACTTGATAGCTCGCGCCAGCCAACCGCCGCCGCTCGATGCGTTGTTGCAACTGCGTTTCGATCTTGCGTACCATCAGCTCATCGGTCGGCGTGACCAGCGTGTACGCGCTGCCCATTGCCTGCGCGCGCCCTGTGCGCCCGATGCGATGCACGTAATCTTCCAGTTGTACTGGCACATCATAGTTGATGACATGCGAGACGCCCGCCACGTCGAGTCCGCGCGCGGCGATGTCCGTCGCTACCAACACGCGCGCATGTCCGCGTCGAAATGCCTCCAGCGCCGCCGTGCGTTGTCCCTGTGTGCGATTGCCATGAATCACCGAAGCGTGGATACCTGTACCGCGCAGCTGTTTCACCAGCCGGTCCGCGCGATGTTTCGTGCGCGCAAACACCAGCACACTTTCCATGTCGTCGGCGCGCAACAAGGTTTGCAACACCTCCGCCTTCTGTGGCTCTGCCACAAGATAGAACGCTTGGGCGATGGCCGCAGGCGGCGTCGCCGTTTCGATTTGGATGCGTCGCGCTTGCCGTGTGACCTCGCGCGCGAGACTCATGATGGACGGCACTAACGTCGCCGAGAACAACATCGTCTGTCGCTCGTGCGGCAACAACTTCACGATGCGGCGCAAGTCGGGCAAGAAGCCGACATCCAACATGCGGTCCGCCTCGTCGAGCACCAACACTTCGAGCGCGCCAAACGCGAGATGGTTGCGTTCGACATGATCGAGCAAACGGCCCGGCGTGGCGACAACGACATCCGCGCCCTGACGAAGCAGATGCGCTTGTTGCCCCAACCCAACTCCTCCGTAAATTGCAACCGTCTTCAAATGCGTCAGGCGACTCAGCTGCTTGGCGTGCGCTTCGATTTGCAAGGCGAGCTCGCGTGTCGGCGCGACGATCAACGCGCGCGGGTGGCGTGTGCGCGCCTCCGTGGTCAGCAAGCGGTGCAAGCTGGGCAGCAGATAAGCCGCCGTTTTGCCGGTGCCTGTTTCAGCCGAGCCTAAGATGTCCTCACCCGCCAACGCTGGCGGCAACGTCGCAGCTTGAATGGGGGTGGGTTGCTGAAAGCGTAACTGACGTAAGGTTGTCAATAGACGCGCGTCCAGCGAGAATTGATTGAAACTCACAAAACTCCTTGTATGCGGTGCTAAATTTGCCGAGGTGAACGACCGCGGGGACACAACGGGTCGAGGGGGTAAAAAACGCAAATGCCGCTCGGCACAAAACCGGGCGGCATCTCTGAACCGGATTTACTCGTCTCTAACGAGGGAAACTATAACAGGCTATGCCGATTTCGGCAAAATGCGGAGACTCGTTGGAAACTTGCCCAACCCTGGCGAAAGATGAACGCCACATTAGAATTTCCTCGCACTGAAACTTCTCTGACGTTCCAGGCGTGATACCCCTCAGAGCAACAACTTTCCAAATCCTCAATCCCATATCCCAACTTCCAATTACTGATCACTTTTTACTCTCCACCTTCAGGAGGACATAATGCCCCTCACCCGCAGACAATTTCTCGTCGGCGCAGCAGCGACCACGGCAGCCGCCACGACCGTCGCCTGCACGCCCGATTGGATGAGCAACCTCGACGAGAAGCCGCCCACGACGACGCAAGCAACGCCATCGGTTGTCACCGCTCCCACACCTTACACGACAGGCGCCGTCACGTGGACGCCGACGCCGCCCGCACTTGCAGCCAAGCCATCGCCTATCATGCTCGCGTTGAATCGCATGACGTTTGGCGCGCGCCCAGGCGATGTCGAGCGCGTCGCCCAAATGGGATTGGAGAACTACATCGAGCAACAGCTCAATCCAAACAGCATTGACGACAGCGCATTGGACAAAATCCTCGCAGCCTATCCAACGCTCACGATGAGCCAAGCGGAATTGCTTGAAAAATATCCACGCCCACAACCGCAGGCGCGTCCCACACCCGCCCCCAATGGACAGCGTCCAACCCCACCGCCGCCAGCCGCGCGCCCCAAAGGGCCCCAGACCATTGTGGAAGAACTACAAGAGGCGACCTTGCTACGCGCTATCTACAGCGAACGCCAATTGTATGAAATGCTGGTGGACTTCTGGAGCAATCATTTCAACATCTATATCCGCAAAGGTCAAATCGAATACATGAAGACGGTGGATGACCGTGAAGTGATTCGCAAGCACGCACTTGGCAAGTTCCGCGACATGCTGCTTGCCAGCGCGAAAAGTCCCGCGATGTTGGATTACCTCGACAATCGGGTGAGTGTGAAAGGCAAGCCCAACGAAAATTATGCGCGCGAGATCATGGAGCTGCACACGCTCGGCGTGGACGGCGGCTACACGTATGCGGATATTCAAAACGTCGCGCGGGCATTCACGGGTTGGACGGTTGCGGGTCCGCGACAAGGCTCTGGTTATCTCTTCAATGCGCGTCAACATGACGATGATGAGAAGATTGTGCTAGGTGTGAAACTTCCCAAGGGCGGCGGCGAAAGCGATGGCATCAAGGTCATTGACATTCTGTGCAAGCATCCATCCACGGCGACTTACTTGGCGACGAAGCTCGTGCGTCGCTTCGTTTCGGACAATCCGCCTGAGTCGCTCGTGAAGAAAGTCGCCGCCGCTTATCAGCAAAGCGACGGCGACATCAAAACGATGATGCGCACGCTGCTCAAATCAGACGAGTTCAAAAATTCCTATGGGCAGAAAGTGCGCCGTCCCCTAGAGTTTCTCGTTGGCGTCATCCGCGCGTTGGATGTGAAAGTGACCGACAAAGAAGCCGACATCGTGCGGATGGCGCTCGTGCCATTGGGGCAGCCATTGTTTGTCTGGCCCACGCCCGACGGGTATCCCGATCAAATGGACGCCTGGATTAACACGAATGGAATGTTGGCGCGTTGGAACATCGTGTTGAATCTGGTGCAGGATGGGCCCGCGCGCGGCGCGCAGATCCGCGCCGATGTATTCACGCCAACCAAACAAGCAGGCGCAAAGACCGCCGCCGAAGTCGCAGACTATTGGATACAACGGCTGCTTGGTCGCGCCATGTCCACAGCCGACCGCGAGCAAATCATCAAGTATATGAATGATGGCAACAAACCATTTGACGCGAACGACAACACCGCACGCATCAAACTCGCAGGCGCCGTTGCGTTGGTTTTGTCATCGCCTGACTATCAATATCGTTAAGTGCAAGTGCCAAGTGTCAAGTGTCAAGTGTCAAGCGCACAAATCACATGACACCTGACACCTGACAAGTGACACGTGACACTTTTTCAAGGAGACCTCCTATGTCTTTCAATCTTTCCCGCCGTGAGCTTTTCAAATCAAGCATCATCGCCTTGGGCGCGTTGTCGTTGCCCGCATGGATGCCACGCATCGCATTCGCGGGTCCCGAAAAAGCGCCGAGGGGTGACACGTTGGTGTGCATCTTCCAGCGCGGCGGCATGGATGGCTTGAACGCCGTCGTGCCACACGGCGAAAAAGCATATTACGCCATGCGCGACACGCTCGCCATTCCGCAACCGAAAGCTGGCGATGCAAAAGCGGCGATTGATCTCGATGGCTTCTTCGGCTTGCATCCGAATCTGCGCTCACTGAAAGATATTTTCGATGCGAAGCAACTCGCCATCATTCATGCCACAGGTTCGCCCGATCCGAGCCATTCGCATTTCGACGCGATGGACTACATGGAGCGCGGCACGCCCGGCGAAAAGGCGATCCCGACAGGCTGGCTCGCGCGCCATCTGCAAGTAATGTCATCCACCAACAAGTCGCCATTCCGCGCGGTTGGCATGGGACCGATGGTGCAAGCAGCGTTACGGGGGCCCGTGCCAGCGACGGCGTTACAAAGCATTGCCGAGTTTCACTTGCGCGGCAACAATGCGGAGATTACGAAGTTCCAGCAATCGCTCGCGTCGCTCTATCAAGGCAACGACTTCATCGAGACGCAAGGCACGACCACCATCGAAGCGATGAAGCTGATTGCAAAAGTCACACAACAAAAGTACGAGCCCGCCAACGGCGCAAAATATCCCGACACGAATTTCGGCAGACAGTTGATGACCGTTGCGCAGCTCATCAAAGCCGAGCTCGGCGTCGAGGTCGCGTGCGTGGACATCGGCGGTTGGGACACACACGCCAGTCAAGGCGGTGTTGATGGCGAGCTGCCGACATTGTTGAAAGAACTTGCAGATGGCTTGATGGCGTTCTATCTCGACATGCGCGACCGCATGGCAAACACGACCGTGGTCACGATGTCGGAGTTCGGGCGGCGCTTGCAGGAGAACAACAGTCACGGCACCGATCATGGACACGGCAACTGCATGTTCGTGTATGGCGGCGGCATTCAAGGCGGCAAAGTCTATGGTGATTGGCCTGGTCTCGAAAAGAACCAGCTCTATGGGCCGGGCGACCTCGCTATCACGACTGACTTCCGCGATGTGTTGGGCGAGATTCTGAAGAATCGCTTGGGCAACGACAAAGTGAAAGACGTGTTCCCGAATTACACGACGTTCAACTTCCGCAACTTCACCAAGCCGTTGGTCACGCAGCGCGTGTTACCGACGACGCGAGAGATCGTGGGGCGGGTGGTGGGTGCGCCTGCGCCAGTGATGGGAGGGTGAGGGAAATTAGGGAAAACTAGGGGAGATAAGAGGCAATAGAACAACCCGCCTGTGGCAAAGGCGGGTTGTGTGTTCAGCGCATATAAATTTGATAATCTTAAGTACATGACCTATCATAAAAAGCGGAGGTGTGACTTGGCTTCTCCATAGCAGAAGAAATACGCGGTCAGTTAAATACGCGCTGATGCTATATTTCCCATCAGTCATACTGATGTGTTTGCCTTCGCGCACAATCCAGAAGCCTGCCAGCTCAAAGGCTTTGACGGCGCGACGATGTTGTACTCCAGGCAAGCTGGGCATTAGGTTGTCACCTCGACTAAGAAAGTGTTTTGAAAATATCAGACAGAGACCCTAACGGTTTCGCTGGCAAGCAACAAAGCATTTCACGCAGGCTTTCTGTGCCAATTGTGAACCCGCTTCGCCAGAAAAACCTTTAGGGTCTGAATTTCAAAACACTCTCTAAACGCAGCAGACTCGTCTGTCTGAGTGCTTCCACTGCGGTAAGATCTTCCCTAAAGGCATCTTTGATTTCGAGCGTTTCCTTGTTTTCAAACCATCCCCACACGCTGCAATGATATTGTCCGAGGCTTCGCCAACTTTTTACTTTTTGCCCTTTAGCTGGCTCCCATCAAACCCATGCGTCAACAACTCACTGACCATGTACGTCTCAACATGCCCGCGTCCATCCGCCACAAGCACACACATATCCCCAAACTCGGCTAGCGCTTGCCTGCACGCGCCACACGGCGTCGCGCCCGTGCTGGTCACCACCGCAATCGCCGTGAACTTACGCTCACCCTCAGAGATAGCTTTGACGATAGCGGAACGCTCCGCGCAAATCGTCAAACCATACGACGCGTTCTCGACATTCGCGCCTGTATAAATTTGGCCCGACGCGCCACGCAACGCCGCGCCCACTCTATATTTTGAATACGGCGCATACGCACGCTTGCGAACTTCTCGCGCCGCCTGAATTAGTTCTCGCTCTGGTTTACCCATGTGTAGTTATCCTGCCGTCAGTGTTCAGTGTTTAGTGTTCAGTCAATGGTCACCAGTGGGCAACGTCAATTTCACGATTCACGTTTCGCGCTTCACTGTTCACCGTTCACTGTTGACTAAACACTGAACACGGCTCACGGTTCGTCCGGCGCCTTCGCCCGCATCACGCGCGCAGGCACACCATAGGCCACTGTGCGCGGCGGCACATCGCGCGTCACCACGGACCCCGAGCCGGTCGTCGCACCCATGCCAATCGTCACAGGCGCGACGAGCTGCGTATCGCAACCGACAAAAGCATAATCTTCGATGATGGTGCGATGCTTCTCGCGTCCATCATAATTGTTGGTGATGACGCCCGCGCTGATGTTCACGTGATTGCCTACGTCTGCGTCGCCGATGTAGCTGACGTGTCCCATCGAAACATGCTCGCCCAGTGTCGCGTTTTTCACTTCGCCAAAGTTGCCGATGTGGGTGTGGCGACCAATGCGTGACTTGGGACGCAAGTGACTGAAGGGCCCGATGTTGGCGTCGTCTTCCATCTCCGACTCTTCAACGACTGAAATCGTTACTACGCAGCGCGCGCCGATGCGCGCATCGCGGACAAGGCTGTTGGGACCAATGATCGCATCCTCGCCAATCACACAGCGCCCTTGCAAATGCGTGTTCGCATGAATCGTCACGTCCCGCGCCAGCTCTACGTCGGCGTCAATGTAAATCGTGTCGGGGTCGCTCAACGTCACACCCGCACGCATCCACTGTTCACGAATTTTTTGGCGCACCGCTTTCTCCGCCCATGCCAACAACACACGATCGTTGATGCCAATGGCTTCGGCGATGTCGTCAATCGTGAACGACGACAGCTGGCCGCCATGCTGCACACACAATTCAACCATGTCCGTCAAATAGTATTCACCTGTGGGGCGCAACGGCAATCGCGGCAGATTGTCCCATAGCCATGCCGCATCAAAACAATAGATGCCGCAATTGAGCTCTGTGATGGCAAGCTGTTCGGGCGTCGCCACTGCTTCCTCGACGATGCCTGTGATGTTGCCATGAGCGTCGCGCGTGATGCGCCCGAATCCCATCGAGTTGTTCGAAATGACGGTGAGCGGCGAGACATGCGCGCCTGTTTGCTGGTGCATCGCAATCAAGCGTTGCAACGTCTCTGGCTTCACGAAGGGCGTATCGCCATACAACACAAGCACTGTGTCAGCCTCGCGCAACGCCTCGCGCGCAACCATGACCGCATGACCCGTGCCGAGTTGTTCGGCTTGCAAAACGAAATGGGCGCGGTCGCCAATCACCTTTTCCACGAGCTCGCGCTCGTGTCCGACGACAACGTAAGGCTTCGTGCCTGTCACTTGCGTCGCCGTGCGAATCGCGTAGTCCACCATTGGACGGCCCGCGATGCGATGCAACACCTTTGGCAACTTGGATTTCATACGCTTGCCGATGCCTGCGGCGAGAATGACGGCTAAAGTTTTCATGAAGACACCTCGAACATGCTGCCGAAAGAAGAAAGAGGAAAGATGTTCAGATTCATCTTTCCTCTTTCTTCTTTCCTCTCAATTGGCTGGGGCGCAAGGATTCGAACCTCGGTCCACAGATCCAAAGTCTGGTGTGCTACCACTGCACCACGCCCCAGCGACGATGAAGATTTTAACATAGCGAGGGCGATTGAACAAATT
>CAZDYP010000114.1:0-17181 GCA_964509505.1 uncultured Anaerolineae bacterium
ACACCTGGCCTACCCCCTCCCTCGCCTACCTCACAGGCCAACACGTCTCCATCGCGCGCGTCAATCCCGATGCGGATGTGGATGACCTGTACGCCGTGTCGCATGGCAGCGCAGAGTACGAAGCGCTGTGGATGTATCTCTCGCCGTCGCCATTTCCCAACAAAGATGCCATGCGCGCGTGGCTGCACTCCATCAAGGACAGCCAAGACCCGCTCTACTATACCGTGACGAGCAACGCCTTGCAGCGCAAGGTCGGCATGATTTCCATTATGAACATCGTGCCTGCGATGGGGCGCGCGGAGCTCGGCAACATCTGGTATAGCCCGCTCGCGCAGAAGACGCGCGTCAACACCGAAGTGACGTATCTCTTTTTGCGCTACCTCTTCGACGATTTGCGCTATCGCCGCGTCGAGTGGAAATGCAACAACCTCAACGAACCGAGCAAACGCGCGGCATTGCGCATGGGCTTCAAATACGAAGGCTTGTTCCGTCAGCACATGCTCGTGAAGGGGCAAAACCGCGACACCGCTTGGTTCTCCATCATTGACTCGGAATGGCCGACGGTCAAAGCAAACTTCGAGAGATACTTGTCGTCGGACAACCTCTCGCTCACTGTCTTGAATCAGCAAACGACTTAAAGCAGACCTCACAGGTTTTCGCGTAGCGTGCCTGTGAGGTCTTGGAATGAACAGGCGGTAAGCCATGTGTCGTAGCATCAAAAAACTTCGTTACCCAGATCGCGCGCCAACCGATGCCGAGTTGCACGAAGCCGCGCTGCAATTCATCCGCAAGGTGAGCGGTTATCGCGCGCCGTCAAAGACGAATGAAGCGGCGTTCAATCAAGCTGTCGCAGCGGTGGCGACGACAACACGCGCGCTGCTAGCGCAGTTACACAGCAAATCCATCACAAAGCAATAACAGAACGACCTCACCACAGAGGCGCAGAGGACACTGAGAGCTTTATTTTCTCTGTGTTCTCTGTGTCTCTGCGGTAAAAATTCTTTTAACGAGACCTCGAGCTGTGACGTTACAAACTGCGTTGACTTCAGCCGAGCGCAAATCGCTCGCCAAACTTTCTTCGCCCGTCAAGATTCAAGCCCATCTCGACTCGATTCCGTATAGCACCGAAGACCGTTATCGCTGCCCCTTGAGTGTGCTGCGTGACCAACGCGCGCATTGTTACGATGGCGCGGTGTTCGCCGCTGCCATGTTGCAACGCATCGGCTATCCGCCGCTCATCGTGAACCTGTTCGCTTATCGTGACGATGAGCATCTCATCGCCGTTTTCAAGTGTGATGGGCATTGGGGCGCAGTGGCGAAATCGAACTTCGTCGGCTTGCGCTATCGTGAACCGATCTATCGCTCATTGCGCGAGCTGGTCGTCTCGTACTTCGAGGACTATTACAACCTCGAAGGCTTGCGCTCACTTCGCAGTTATACGCGCCCGTTCAACCTCGACACGGTGCGCTTGGTGGATTGGCGCACACACGACGCTGCGCTGACTCACATCGCTAAACGACTGGATGCGTTACGGCGCGTGCCTGTGCTGACACCCAATATGATTGCGCAGCTGTCGCCGCTCGATAGGCGATCGTATGAGGCGGGGATGTGGGGGACGAATATGGCGGGGGTGTATCAACCTGATTAGAAACAGACAGACCTCGCAGGTTTCATGTTTCACGACCTGCGAGGTCTGTCTTTGCTTACTCCTCAACTTTGGTGTACCACTGTTTGCGTGTGCCCAGCAGCGCGCGCCAGCGCCAGCGCCGCGTCTTCGGCGCGCTATGTACACGCTCTAGCAAGATGCGGGTCTTCTCAGCCAAATCACTGCGGTCGCTATCTTCTAACAGGGAGCTGTTCCGAGCATGACGTTGCACGCGCCTCAAGTTAGTCACCACGTCATACCAGAAACCCCAATCGTTCACAAGCAAACGCGCAATGTAGTTCACGTTCACCCTATCGGGCTCGCTATACTCAGATAGCTCATGCGCGCGCAGCAACAAAAATACATCCTTCAAATCTTTTTCGGTGAAAGCGGTGATGAGCAATTTGCTGAGGAGCAAATCGGTGACGGGAATGGTGGGGAAGTCGAGGTCGAGCCGATGCGCCAATGGCAAGCTGTGTTCCATTAACATCTTGTCAAAAAAAATGTCGGCTTCAAACCAACCATCGGGGTGAAAATAGATGTGTCGCTCGGAGGCGGCCGTGGCGAGCGTGGTGCGTCGCTTGATGTAGCCGAGGTCGTCAAAGAAGAAAGGCAGCTGTTTGCGCTGTGCCTTCAACGCCACAAAGTCGAGATCGTAGTATTGTTGCTTCGCATAGAGGCCACTCTCACGAATCGCGCGCCCTAGCCGTTGCGCTAGCGCTTCGTGATGAGCGCAATGCAGGCGCACGGCGACGCCGCCCAACAAGCGCAACGTGAAACCAGCATCGCGCGCCGCTTGGACGACGCGCTGTGCTTCCTCCAAAAAGACGGCGACAGGAATGATGCCGTTCCACTCAGGCGGCAGACGGCGTTCTTCGATTTCAAGGACTTCTTTGATGATACGGGGTTTGAGATTCGGGCTACGCACATTTAAGCTGTTGTGGGATTGAACGCGACAGGTTGAAACAGACTGATGCCCAACAAGCGTTCCAAACGTCCGCGCAGGTTGACGATCATCTTCATATCCCTCAATGTTTCGGTCTCAACCTCCAAGGCATGACAAGCGCGACGGAGCCAAGATATGATGTGATCTATGTGCGGCTTGCGCGTGATGATGTAAAAATATTCCCAGTCATAATCAAACAGCGTATGGTATTCGGCAAGGTCGAGCACCGCGTTGTAGTCAATGTGTGCGCTCGGTTGCGCGAGCGTCTCGGCTAGCGGTTGCGCGGTCTCGGAGCGCGCGACAAACACGCGCAGGCGATCCAACGAACCATAGCGCGCCACCGACCACTGCACGGCGTCCAAGTCTGTCGTGCGATAGATGACGTAGTACTTGGGCGAGTGGACTTTCACACCCAAGGCAGCCAGATAGATAACGGAGCTCGGATACGTCACAATTTCTTTCTTGGTCGTAAACGCAATGTACCGTTGTTGCAAATACTTAACCACGGCCTTGGGATTATGGTCGTGCCGCAGCATGACGACGTATTCCGATTCAGGTGAGCTTAGAGATTGAATGAAACGCGTGGCAAGTTCCGCATCCAAGCCAATGTGGAAATAGGGTGTCGTCGTGCGTTCCGCGCCGAGTACGCCAACGTAATTGAGTGTGCCACGTACAGGTCCTAGCGGCACATGTAGTTCCGCCATGGGCATATCGGGGAAGAAAAAAACTTTTTTGACGCAACTACTCATCGTACCTTTCTTAGGGTTCAGGTGTTGTATCTTTGCGAAGATTGTAA
This sequence comes from uncultured Anaerolineae bacterium, assembly GCA_964509505.1. GTDB lineage: Bacteria > Chloroflexota > Anaerolineae > JACRMK01 > JACRMK01 > CAZDYP01. Next base: position 3,388 of record CAZDYP010000114.1, read on the forward strand.
ACAAAAAGGCGGTCAATGCCAAATGCGCTTGACTTTCATCAAACGATTTGCTACACTCGCATTGACCCGTAGGCTGAAGTTACCCATCTGGAAAAGCGGCAGCGTGAGCCATACGCGTGCCTGCCTCGCAACTTACCTTGAACGCGCCATATATACTGCACACGGGCATAAATTGCGCTTTTTCGCTCTGGCTGGATTTATGACCAAAGGAAGTCCCGCAACGGCGGCTGGCAAGTACATGGTGAGCTTGTCGAATCATCCACCGTGAGCAGACAGACAACAAAACGCAGTTTGTGACCGTGCAAGTATATCTTATCCTAGTCGTACCTCTTGTGGCGCGCCTCAGCGCTCACGCACGCGCTTTCCCATGAGGCAAGACGAAAGGAGGTGATGAGACGCTTAGGCGTTCATGCGTAACAAGCGTGCTTCTCTGTCAGATGGCTTCATCCATCACTCACGGCTTGTGGGGTATGTGCTTTCTGCGTCAGAAGGCAACTGTGCCACACGAACCTCCCTGTCCTCTCGTTAGGCATGAGCGCTCATTGGTATCCTACTTCGCAGGAGTTCAGTTTGTGAGGATCGGCCCATAATTCTACGTTGTACCAAAAGGAGGTTAATTGCAATGGCAGAAGAAAAACTCTTTCTGCGTAAGGCGACTGGCTTGGTACGCGAGATTGGCTTCGCCACCGCCGTCATCATCATCCTCTGCAACGTGATTGGACTCGGCTGGCAGAAGCGTGTCTTTCAAGCCGGTGGTTGGGCGCCCGTCAAGGCGTCGGATTACTTCCTCGGCATCCACCCGATGGTGATGTCATTCCTCTTGATCGGCGTCGTGGTACTCATCACCGTTTACTGCGTGGCAGTCATGGCGGCCGCCATGCCACGCTCAGGCGGCGGCTACGTCTTCATCTCGCGCATTCTACATCCGGGCCTGGGCTTCGTGACAGCCTGGATGGCGACGTTCTCGACCGCCCTATCGTATGGCTTAATTGGCGTCGCAGGCGCGGAGGCCATCTTGATCTTTGGCGGCGCAGCAGGCCTGGGGCAAGGGATGCTGGACACCATCGCCACGCCCGGCTTTCTCTTTCTCTGGGGCTTGATCATGATTGCGATTTTCAGCGCCATCGGTTCCATGGGCGTGCAAATGACTGGGCGCTTCCTACAGATCATTTTCGTCATTCCGGCAGTGGTGCTGATCATCGTGTACCTGTTGTTTCTGACCGCCAGCCCAGCCGCTCTGACGGCAGGCGTCAAGAACATTTACAATGCAGATGCGGTAGCCTACATCAGGGCCGCTGTGACACAAGGCATTGACAAAGCGGCGCAACCTTATTGGGGTGCAGTGGCGACCGCGACCATCGCTTCAGTTTGGGCGTATGGCGGCTACTACGCAGCTTCATTCGTCGCAGGCGAAGTCAAAGAAGCCAGCCGCAACATGCCTCGCATTCTGTTCACCGCGGGCGTGCTCATCATCTTCGTTTACTGCTCCATTAGCTTCCTGCTCAACGGCGCAATTGGCTCGGTGCGTGATGCGAGCGGTTGGTCGTTTGGCGATGCGGTGGCTTTCCTGAACTTCGGCGGCGGCGACTTCAAAGCGGCTAACTTGCCGTCTGTCGGTGGTTGGATGAGCTTGATGGCGATGATCGTCGCGTCGGGCAACGGCTTTGGCTGGCTGCTGCCGCTCATTCTGTTGTTCGGCGTGTTGTGGGTGTTAAATGACATTCCGCCCTTCCTGCTCACGTCGAGCCGCACGGTCTTCGCGATGGCGTTTGACCGCGTCTTTCCTGAGAAGTTTGGCGAAATCAGCGAGAAATATCACAGCCCCATCTGGGCTATCTGGTTCGTCTCCGCGATTGCCGTGTTGGGCGCTGTATCAGAGGCAAATGCGCTCCAAGGCTTGAAGGGCACCGCGCTGAATTTCGTCTGGTGGATCCTCAGTCCCGGCGTCATGTTGGCTGCAACTGACGTATTGGGTGTGGCTTTCGACATCTGCTTGGCGCTCTCGGCCTTGCTCTTTGTGACGCGCAAACCTGAGATCTTCTCACGGTCTGCCTGGCAACAAAATAAGAGCATGGTGCAAGTGCTGGGTGGGCTCGCGACCATTGCGCAGGTGTGGATCATGTACGTGATTCTCACCGACTCACACAGCTTCAACCTGTTGAACGCGAAGACGTTTGACGATTTTGCGCCGTTCCTCTTCGTCTTGCTCATCGCGGTCATTGGCGCTGGCATCTACTGGTATTACACGAACAAGGCCAAGCAGACCGGCGTCAGCATGACTACCATCTTCACCGAAATTCCGCCTGAGTAAATTGCGTGGTGCGCCGCTCGGCGCAAGCGATGGCTCTGCTCATTCCCCCCATGGGCAGAGCCATTTTTTTATCGCTGAGGCGCTGAAACACTGATAACGCTGACGGGTCATGGCGAGAGTGCCATGTCGCCGCGCAATATGCGGCGCGACACGGTTACACCGACGAGCCTCCCACTGTCATGGCGAGCGATGTGTGCAAAGCCATCTCCCCATGTGACATGGGGACTGTTTCGCTCCGCTCGCAGTGACAGTCAGCATCTCAGCGATTCAGCGTCCTCAGTGTTTCAGCGATTGGAGGCGTCTGATGATGCGCGATATGATTGGCGAAAGCCGTCCTGTGGACATGCCTACTGAATGGAACGGCATTGTGCCTACCGCCGTGTTCATGGAGGAAGCGCAGAAGATCGTTGCGGAAGGTGAACGCTTGGGTATCATGTTGCGACTGATGGGCGGCGCGGGCATTCGCTTACGCACGCTGCCGTATGAAGAGCTTGGCATTCGTTTGGGGCGTCTCGGCACCGTGGGACAACAAGAGTTCACCGACCTGGACTTCATGACCTACGAGCGTTGTCGCAAGCACATGCACACACTCTTCATGGAGACCTTGGGCTATGGTTTCCGCCGCGTCACGCCCTCAATGGCCGCGTCGCGCCGCCGCGTCTATTTTCATCCGCGCAATTGGTTCTACGTGGATGTCTTCTTCGACATGCTCGTCGTTGCCAATCATCGCCTCGACTTCAGGGGGCGGTTGGAGCTCGATAGCCCGACGATCACCGTGACGGACTTCTTGTTGGAGAAGTTGCAGATTGTGAACTTCGGCGGCAAAGATTTGAAAGACACGGTGCTGTTGCTGCGCGCCTATCCGATTGGCGATGATGACCACGACCAGGTGAACGCCCGTCATTTGGAAAAATTGTTGCGCGGCAATTGGGGCTTCTGGTACACCGTCACAACGAATCTGCGCGGTTTAACGGAGGTCGTCATGGAAATGAAAGAGCTGAACGACGAAGAGAAGCGCATCACGCAAGAGCGCATCCAGCAACTGCTCGCGCGTCTGGACGCAATGCCCAAGTCGTTACGCTGGACAGTGCGCTCGTGGATTGGCACGCGGCAACGCTGGTACGAACCCGTGGAGACACAAGAGACAGTGGGCGGGTTTGGCATTTGGCAATTGCGCGAAGAGGTCAAGCAGAAAAAATCTTGACATCCAGGTAGGACAAGTTTCAACCTTGTCCCATAGAAAAATTTTGACAGTCTCACCCCTGTCGCCTAAGATTGCGCTATCATGGACGGACAAGCGTATCTACTGAAGTTGGAAAAAAATATCATGCTAGGGTCAGCGCGCTTCATCGCCGACTTCGCCGAGTCGTTTCTGAATTATGCTGTCGGCAACGTCACCTTCGACATGCTGATTCGCGGTGGGACTCGTCTGCGGCAAGGGGTACTCATCTCGCGCGCATATTCGTACCTCGTCGGACCCAATCATTTCGTCTCGTGCTTCTTGCGCTTGGGCAACGCCGAAGGCGGCCAATTTCACAACCTCACGCGCGCGGTCGCCAAGTTCAACACGGATGAGCAAATGACCTGGGCGTGGCTGGTCATCGCCCACGGTGGTTCGTTCGCGCGCGGCACGGTGCGCTTGGTCGAGACGTGGGACAAAAAAGAAATCGGCGTGGCGTTGGTGGATTATGCCGCTCAACAGCTGGTGGCGCATTCAAACAATTATCTGGGGCGGGCGCTGGCAAAGCAAGTCAAAACATTCAAATGACGACGATCAATCCTTTTAATTGGTTTGGCGTGTTTCGCGCGAGCATGATGGTCCTGTTGAGCTTAACCTTGGCTTGGGGCGCGCTCTCGTTTATCCTCTTTCAAGACATCGTGATTAGTCAAGGGTTGGTGGCCGTCTTGCTGAGTGTAGCAGTCATCCTCGGCCCGTTCGTCTATCAGCGTTATTATCGCCTTGCATTGCAATACGATGATAAAGGCTTTGCGCTGTTCACGGGCCAGACCAAAGTCGCGGGCGGACAATGGAGCCATTTCAATCAAGTCACACTGTTTCATCAGGGGTATGGTCAGTTTGCCGTGCGGCTTTACACGCCTGACAAAACGCACATTGATATTCCGGTCAGCGAATTGAAACTCGAGGTGGATGCCTTTCGACGGTATGCGATGCGGTTGGTCAAACAACCTGCAGGTGACGAGTAAGGGGGTCTGGAGTGTCGGCAGACAAAGAAACAGAAGCTCGCTTGGTGATTGATGCGGCGCGGGAGCGCGGCATTTATTTGCGCTTGTTGGGTGGCTTGGCGATCAAGTTCCACTGCCCCAGCGCCACGTACCGTTCGCTGTCGCGCGGCTATGCGGACATTGACTATTGCGGCTATCAGCAGCAAGCCATTGCCATTAAGCGACTCTTTGAAGACCTTGGCTACGTGGGCAACAAACGCTTCAACGCGATGCAGGGCCGCAAGCGTCTGATGTTCGCGCACGTTGACAAAGATATGGACGTGGACATCTTTCTCGACGTATTCGAGATGTGCCATAAGCTGAACTTCGCCAAGCGCCTTGAGCTAGATGATTACACTGTGCCGCTCGCCGATTTGTTGTTGAGTAAATTGCAAATCGTCCAGATCAACGAGCGCGACATCAAAGACATTTTCAGCCTCTTGCACGACCATGCCATTGACGCAACCTCCAATAAGGAAACGATTGACTTGTCCTACATCGTCAAATTGGCTTCCGACGATTGGGGCTGGTATATGACGATTCGTAACACGCTCAATAAGTGTTTCAATTTGGCGGACGGGTATCTGGACGGCGAGACCAGACCGAACGTCGTCGGCAAGTTGCAGCAACTCAAAGAAGCAATCGAAGCTGCGCCGAAGACGATGCGCTGGAAGTTGCGCGCGCAAGTTGGCGAACGGGTGCGGTGGTACGATCTGCCCGAAGACATGGGCGCGGTGAAGGAAGCGGGGCGCGACGACGCGAGTGAAGCGACGCGCAACCCTCAGAGTGGCTAACGGAGGAACCGGAGTGGAGATCAAAACCAAAGAACTGGCGCGCGTCACGATCGTCGAGTTGCACGGACGTGTGGATCATCAGACCGCGCCCGCCATGGCAAAGGTAGTGAACGAGCTCTTGCGCGCGCACAAATACAATCTCATCGTTGATCTGAGCGATGTCGGTTACCTAGCCAGCGCGGGCCTGCGCATCTTGTTTACCGCGCACAAAGAGACGCAAGGCAAACAGCGTGGTGATGTGCGGTTGGTCGTCCCGTCTGAGCTCATCATGGAAACGCTGAAGCTCGTCGGCTTTACCAAAGTCTTCAAAATCTATCCGAATCTGGTCGAAGCCGTCGGCAGCTTTTGACTTGCGTTAATCAACACGAAGGCGCAAAGAATCACAAAGAACCCCAAAAGCCTCACAAGCGAAATAGTTACAATTTTTCTTCGTGCGCTTTGTGTTGCTTAGTGCCTTAGTGTTGAAATGGTCACTGCCACAAACGTGGCCACTACACGGAGACTCGTATGATCAAAAAAATCCTCGTGCCTTTAGATGGGTCGGAAACGGCTGAAACGATTTTGCCGCTGGTGCAAGCATTGGCTGCGCCTTTGAACGCGGAAGTGACGCTCTTGCAAGTGCAATCGGGCGCGGGGACGCTGTCGCACGTCACCGAGCGTGAGACGTACGAGGCGAGCGCCTATTTGAAAGTTCACGCGCTCGCCTTCCACGAGCAGGGCATCACCGCCCACCACGTCATCCGCACGGGACATGCCGCCGCCGAGATTGTGGACTATGCGACGGTGAACAAGATGGACCTGATTGCGATGTCCACGCATGGCCGCACGGGCTTGAGCCGCGCCGTGATGGGCAGCGTCGCCGAGCATGTGGTGCAACATACGACGGCGCCGGTGTTGTTGGTGAAGGCACCACAGCGAGGCAGCTCATGAAAGCGATTGCCCACACCAATTGCCAAGTTGAACATCTGGCACCATACACCTTTACCAACAGAAGAGCGGATTGCGCCTTGCAATCCGCCCTTTCTCTTTCTTCTTTCTATTTTCCTCTCACGCCTCCACCCGCTGCAACTTCGTAATCTTATCGCCGTCGAGTTCGACCAGATACCCCTTGAAGATACCCTCGCCATATTCGCTGCCGGGGTTTAGGCATTGCGTGCGGCCAATCTTCGCCGCGCCGGGGCTTTCGTGAATGTGACCATGCAACGACACCAACGGCTGATACTTCTGGATGATCTTGCGCACCGCGCTGGAGCCTGCTGAGATCATCACGACCTTGCCCGCTTGCACGATAGGTCTCAAATCTTTGTCGAGCTTCGGACATGTGTCCAGATTCGAATTGATGGGCGGCACGTGCAGGCAGAAAACAGCTGTTTTTGGATTCTTTACCTGCGCCGCCGTCGCCTCCAGTTTTTGCTCCAGCTCCTCTTCGGAGCATTCGCGCGGCGAGTCGAATGGCGTGCGGTTCGCCCAACCGACGCACATCACCTCATGCTCGTCGTCCAACGCGACCACTTCTTCCTCGCCAAAGATCACGCGCGGGTCGCGGCGCAGAATCTCGTCAATCGAAAATTTGTCGTCGTTGCCCGGGCTGATGATGATCTTCACATGGTCAGGCACACGCTCTTTGATGAGACTCAACCAAACCTTGACGACCTCCCCTTCTTGCTTTTCAAACAGGTCCTCGCGGTATTGTTCATTCGTCGCAATGTGTCGCGCTTCATCGGGGTTACACCGATAAGGAATGTATGAGATCATGCGACATTTCTTCTCGAATTCAGGCACATCCTTGTCCTCCAAAACCTCGTCCTGTCGCAAATAGGTCGCGCGCCATTTGCCATCCGGTTGTCTGACGATAGGTACCATCACTTTGCCAGTCATATCTCCGCTCATGACGAGCGCATCGAGTTCGAACAGCTTGGCTGAATTGAGAAACTTGCGCCAGCACGTCTCTGAGCCGTGTAAGTCCGTCGTGAACATGAAGCGTGTGCGAGCCATTAAGCCTCCATAAGATTCGTTCAACACAGCAGGTCTGCGTTACAATGTAACGCGATTATAGCCAAAGCCACTCGCACTGACAATTTTACAGCGCGTAGTTGGTTAGTTAGCAGGCAGTCGAGCTGCACGAGGTGGATGTTGGCGGCGCAATCGCGCAATCATTGGAAAGTCGGCGTCAATGGCTGCAAGGGACAGTGAAGAATTACGAACAATCGGTCAATTGTTATCATGGCGCGAAATGTGGGACAAATTTTCAATTTGTCTCGGTAGGGAAGTTGCGCCCCTCTCGTTAGGACGACTGGGGCTTACTTGCCCCACAAGGTGAGGTTGAATGCTTGGAAAAATTAGATGTGGCTTCGTGTGCGTGATCGTACTGTTCATCACGACCTCCGCTCCGACGCTGGTCGCTGCTAACACAACCTACTACGTCTCGCAAACAGATGGCGACGATAACTTCAATGGCTTGACGACGGGCACGCCATTCAAGACGATTGCCAAAGTCAACAGTCTGACCTTGCAAGCGGGCGACAGCGTGTTGTTCAAGTGCGGCGACACGTGGCGCGCAGAGATGTTGCGCGTCGAAGCATCGGGCGCGGCTGGCAATCCCATCACCTTCAGCTCGTATCCCGCGAGTTGCGCGCCCAAGCCCATCCTCTCTGGCGCGCAACCCATCGGCGGTTGGTCGTCATACACGACGAACATCTACGTCGCGGATTTGTCGGTGGGCGCGAATGCGGGCAAGTTTCCCAATGGCCTCAATCAACTCTTTCGCAACAACCAACGCTTGCCTATGGGACGCTGGCCCAACAGCGGTGAAATAGGTTACGATAACGGTTATAGTTCGATTGACAATGTGCCGAGTAGTGCGAGCATTCAAGACAATCAGTTACCTAATCACAATTGGAGCGGCGCCGTCGCGCACCTCAAAGGGATGCGTTGGTATATCTTGAATCGGCAAGTGATGGGCAGCAGCGGCGCGACGCTCACACTCAATTCGGCAATCAATTGTTATAACGGCTGTGTGGGATGGGGTTATTGGCTAAACAATCACTTGGCGACGCTCGATCAAGAGGGCGAGTGGTATTACGACGCGGCGGCGAATCGTGTCTATCTCTACACGACCACAGGCGCGCCGAGCGATGGCGCGATTGAAGGCTCGGTGATTTTGCAAACGGACACGCGCAGCTGGGGCGGCGTCACGTTGGGGCGTGACTTAAATCAAAATATCGCGTACGTGACGATTGACAACCTCGAAGTCTCGCGGTGGTATCGGCACGGCATCGCCACGCCGACGAACTACAGCAACTATGAATTGAATAACGTCGTACTGAGCAACAACCTCGTCAAAGATGTGGACGGCAACGGCATTCACTTGCAAGTGTGGGTCTATGCGCCGTTGGATGGGCGACCGGCGGGCTGGCGCGGTGGCTATAACCTTACGGTGTCGAACAACGTCGTGGACGGCGCGAACCGTATGGGTATCAACCTCTACTCCCGCCACTCAACCTTCAGCGACAACGAGGTGAAAAACATCGCGCTCATTCCGAATCTCGGCGCGGCGGGGATGGGTTGCAGTTACACCGACGGCGAAGGTCAATGCACCGAAGACGGCGTCGGCATCCGCGTCAAGGTGGGATTGCAAGACGACAGCGGTCACACCAATTTGTTTCAATACAATCGCTTGACGCAGATTGGTTACAATGGCTTTCAAGGTTTCGGCTACAACAACCTCGTCGCTAACAACGTCATCAAGCAAGCGTGCGTCTCGAAAGGCGATTGTGCGGGCATTCGACCGTATGGCGACTTGAACAATTTGGGCAGCAACAATCCCACGCGCAACCTTCTGATCATGGGCAACATCATCGTGGACGCGTATGGCAACACCGATGGTGCGATGGCGACGTACAAAGAGCTGTTCGCGTTTGGCATCAACCCCGACTATGGCACCAACATTACCGTGACCAACAACACTGTCATCAGCACGACGACGCACGGCATTCTGTACAACTATTCGACCGGCACGGCGTCGAACAACGTCGCGTATAACAACGGGCGCACCTCGGCGCGCCCACAAATCACAGTTGGTCCGAACACGGCAGCGCAAGTGAACCTCACAGGCAACGTCGCCTTCGCGCTCAATCCGAGCGCGCAAACGGTGCGTATCAGGAACGTCGCCAACTTGCTCACATCGGACAACAATTATTTTTTCCATCCATACAACAACGCGCACACCGCCATTGAGGACAGTGGCGGCGTGCAGACATTCAACCAATGGAAAACGACGACGGGCAAAGACGCAAACTCCAAGACGAATTGGTACACACAAGCCATCAGTGAGACGCCGCGCTCCGAAATTTTTTACAACGACACGAAAAGCCCTATCGTCGTCAATCTCGGCAACAGGCAGTATCTTGACCTCGACCAGAACATCGTGAGCGGCAGTTTTCCCCTGGCGCCATTCACCTCGCGCGTCCTCGTGTCGAGTGGGCTGGTCGCGCTGTATCCCACGTCGCTTTGGTTCGACAGCAATCTGAGCCCCGCGCAACCCATCACGCTGACCAACGTCTTCAGCACATTGCTGACCATCAACTCGATTGGCGTCACCTCGGGTTTCACGCAAACCACCACTTGCCCTGCGATGTTGAGCATCAGCGCGAGTTGTGTGATCAATGTTTCGTTCATTGCCGCTTCACCCAATCCCATCACAGGCACGTTGACCATCGCGCACACTCAAGGCGCGGCGTACACGGCGAGTCTTGTGGGTAATCCCGCGAAAGTGTATTTGCCGCTGATTCTCAGATGAGGAGTGAAGCGGATGAATTTTGATGAACTCAAACGATGAGCGCTGGCGATTCGCCAGCAGTATGCCACATTAGAACGCACTCGCTATGGGCGCTCGTGGACGCGCGACGAGTTGGCGATGGGTTTTGTCGGCGACGTGGGCGATTGGTTGAAATTGGTGATGGCGCACAGCAGCATCCGAGCTATACCTGATGCCGATAAAAAATTGGCGCACGAGCTCGCCGATTGCTTATGGTCGGTGTTGGTCTTGGCAGAGCTGTATCAGATTGACCTTGAACGCGCCTTCCTACAAACGATGGATGAACTTGAACAACACCTTGCGGCGCAGCGCCAACCATAGTCTGACATTTGTCCACACACGTAAACCCGCCTTCCGGTATAGCAAGCGGGTTTCTGTTGTCTTACCTACTGTTCACTGCTTACTACTCATTGCTCACTTGTTTGGTTGCCGTTTGCACCTGTCCCCAATCCGGATGATCTGAGGTGAAGCGATTGTAATGCGCGAAACGCACGACACCTTGCGTGTCAATCACAAACGTCGCCGAGAGTCGCAGCATGTCGGTGTCGGTGAGACGCGCGCGAAACCCTGCTCGCCACGTCCGCACGTAGCCCATCCATGTTTGCGGATGCAGCCAATTGGTCAGCAGGTTCATGCGTCCAATGCCATACGTCGAATACGCGAGTTGATGGGGGTCGCTCAGACAGTTCAAATCGGATGAGCGTTGCGCGCAAAAGAGCTTCGCCTCCGCAGGCTTGCCCAACGTGACCGCTGCCACGTTGACGCCCAGGCGCGCAAAGGTTGGCGCGAGTTGAGCCAACTGGCTCAACATTTCTTGGCAAAACATTCAACCAAAGTGCCGCATAAAGCTCAACACGACGGGCCGTTCTGCCCACAATGCTTCGAGACTGAACGACTTGCCGTCGCTATCAAGAATTTCTGGATTCGGCGCGCGGTCTCCCACAACCAAACGGCGCACTGGAAAGTTGGTTCGCATAAGGTATCCTCTTGAGGCGTGTTCAATAGACAACTGCTCACTGCTGGTGTTTGATCGCCGCAGCGATGAATGCCTTAAATAATGGATGCGGCTTGTCGAGGCGCGTCTTAAGTTCGGGATGAAATTGGCTGCCGACCATGAAGGGATGATCGGCAAGTTCAGCAATTTCGATGAGCATCCCATCAGGTGAAAAGCCGCTGAACACCATTCCCGCCTTTTGCAAAGTTTCACGATAGGCGTTGTTCAATTCCCAACGATGCCGATGGCGCTCGCTGATATGCGACACCCCATAAGCCATAGCGGCGCGGGTGCCGCTCTGCAACTCGCATGGGTATGCGCCCAAGCGCATCGTGCCGCCGAGCGACGTCACGTCGCGCTGATCCGCCATCAAATCAATCACGGGATGGAGTGTGCGTTCATCAAACTCCGTCGAGTTCGCCGCCTCGGTCTGCAGCGTATGGCGCGCGAGCTCAATCGTCATGACTTGCAGCCCAAGACACAAACCAAGATACGGCACGCGCTGCTCGCGCGCGAAACGCGCTGCGCGAATCTTTCCCTCGATGCCACGATGCCCGAAACCGCCCGGCACAATGATACCATCCACCTTTTGCAAACGCTCTCTTTCATTGTGATTGCGTTCTAAATCTTCTGATTGCACCCACTCGATTTCAACGTCCCGCCCATGACACAAGCCTGCATGAACCAATGCCTCTCGCACGCTCGTGTACGCATCGTGCAGCTCGACATACTTGCCGACGATGGCGACGCGCACTTTTTCTTTTTGCAGCTTCAAACCTGCGACCAACTCGCGCCACGTCTCCAGCTCGGCGCGCTGGTGGGGCAAGTGTAACCGCTCGACGATGTAAGCACCTAAGCCTGCCTCTTCCAGAATGAGCGGCACCTCGTAAATCGTCGGCGCGGTGATGAGCGGAATCACCGCACGGCGCTCCACGTCGCAGAACAACGCAATTTTTTCTTTGAGACCCGCATACATCGGATAATCGGAACGGCACACAATCACATCCGGTTGAATGCCGATAGCGCGCAGCTCACGCACCGAATGTTGCGTTGGCTTTGTTTTCAATTCGTGCGACGAACCGAGATATGGCAACAAGGTGACGTGCACGTATAACACATTCTCACGCCCTACTTCTGCGCGCATCTGTCGAATCGCTTCGAGGAACGGCTGTCCCTCGATGTCGCCGACGGTGCCGCCGACTTCAACCAGCACCACTCGCGCGTCGGTCTGTTTGCCGACCAGCGCGATACGCCGTTTGATTTCGGTCGTGATGTGCGGCACGGTCTGAATCGTCTTGCCGAGATAATCGCCGTGTCGCTCGCGCGCGATGACCTCCTGATAGATTTGCCCCGTCGTGACGTTGTTGACCTTGCCCATGTTCTCGTCGGTGAACCGCTCGTAATGACCGAGGTCGAGGTCGGTTTCCGCGCCGTCTTCCGTCACGAACACTTCGCCGTGTTCATACGGATTCATCGTGCCGGGATCCACGTTGATATACGGGTCGAGTTTTTGAATCGAGACTTTGATGCCACGCGCTTTCAATAGGCGTCCAATCGAAGCCGCCGAGATGCCTTTGCCGAGCGACGACACGACGCCACCCGTGATGAAAATGTATTGAGTCATAGGTATCCTGAGTGCAGGGTTAACAAACCTTTTTGGCAAGAGGAGGTGTTCTCTAACGCCATGCCCATGCCGTGCGACATACGCGGTCGAGCGCGCGCGCGCCGGCTGCGCAATCGCTTTGCTAAAGCTGCATTAGGTAGATGGGTAAACGTGGAAACGGGGAAGCGGGGAGCGCTATAGCCTCCCTACTTCCCCGTTTACTCGTTCACTCGTTTACTCCGCCATCTTTCATCTCTCATTCTTCATCCTTCGTTTGTTTGATGCGTTCCCACGCAGCGCGCACGCGCGCGACTTCCTCGTGAGAAGGGTCTTGCTCGCCATAATGCACGCGCACGTACGCTTCGGTGATGGCGCGCTCGTCGGGTTCGGCGCCGGGAAAGGCGGCGCGCAAATTGCGCATAAATTCATAGGGCGTTTCGGCGTCGGCGCGCGGGAAACCACGTTGCGCTGCCAAGCGAGCCAAATTCGCATAGATGCGACGAATGGTAGCGACGCTCTCGTCCAGCTCAATGACGGGCTTGCGCTTGAACCAGTCGCGTAATTTTTTGAGCGGATCCCACCCAACCGATACAGGCACGCTCTCGCGCGTCACGTTGTCATCTTGGCGCGGGCGTCGTTGCAAACGATTGAGCGACCACGCCAACAACAACAATAGACCCATGAACAACACCACCGAGCAACCCATCTGCACCGGTTCGGGGATCGTCATGGCTTCCAAGCTCTGCGGTATGAGCGACGGCGGCGGCGGCAGTTGGAGGTTGGGGAGGGGTTGATTTGCATCGTTGCCGCGAAAAACGGTGACGAGCCATATCGCGATAGCGTACAACAACTGCACCAGCAGCGCAATGATGGTCAACAGCACATACAAGATGACAATGACCAACGGCGTCAATGGCTTGAACAACGAAAGGAACGTGAGCAACGCTTGTGGCGTCACGATCAGGCTGAGCAAGATACCCAAACCTAACACCGCTGCTGCCGAGCCTGCAAGGATCGCGAGCCATGGACCTTTGAGCGGCAACGAGCGCTGCG
>CAZDYP010000115.1:0-17156 GCA_964509505.1 uncultured Anaerolineae bacterium
GTGGGATTCTGCCGCATTTTCAGGCATTTTCCTCGCTTCGGGCTTTTCCTGCTCTCGAAGTTTTATCTCGTCCCGCCCACCAGCGGCTAACGCCAACCGTTGGGCGTCAAACCGCAAGCAGCCACAACACCTCCACCGTGGCTGGTCGTTTTCATCTCCCCACACTCCCATGCTCCTTCATCCGCCACTCACCTTCAACGGCTTGATCTTATAAATCACGCGCACCTGATTCGGCACGAGCGTCCACCCATGCCCTTCGTATTTATGTGAGAGCGCGTCAATGTGCGCCTCGGCGCCTTCGGTGACAATCTCCGCCACCACACCCCGCACATCCAGATGTCGCCCTGTATCGTCAGGGTCAACGATGGTCAGAGCCACTTTTGGATTGCGGCGGATGTTGCGATCTTTCAGGCGTCCCACCGCCGAGTTGACGCGCACATGAACCCCATCGTAATCGCACCACACAGGTGTCACTTGCGGCGTGCCATCAGGCATGACCGTCGCCAGATACGCCAACGCCTTCTTTTGAAATAGGTCGAGCGCTTTATCAGGAATCGTCGCCATCGAAAAATCTCCTTTCAACCCGAAGACACAAAGAATGCACCAAGCACACAAAGATAAAGGTTTGCGCCTAAGTCCTCGTATGCAGTTTCAAAAAATCATACGGGTATGGAGCGCAGCGGTCGGACAAGTTTTTAACCTGTCCACGCGGACCAGGCGCAACCTGGCTCTACACCGGTGACAGAATTAATTTCTCAAACTGCCTGAGAGGATTGTGAAGTCTGCGCGGCTTGGTGTTGAATAAATTGGAGGTTGCGTGTATTATAGGCGCGCCCAGCAACTGAGCAAAGGCGAAGGGTGAAGCGTGAAAGGCGATTCATCACGCATCACGTTTCACGCATTCTCCCATCTTCATTTTCACCGAAGGAGGTTTTTATGGCGGGCAAATTAGCAGAGAAAGTGGCCATCGTTACAGGCGCGAGCCGAGGCATCGGCGAAGAGATCGCGCGGCTGTTTGCCAGCGAAGGCGCGAGCGTCGCGTGCGCGGCGCGCACCTTGCGCGAAGGACAACACTTCTTACCTGGCACGTTGGAGCATACCGTCAAAGAAATTGCGGCTGCCGGTGGCAAAGCCATCGCCGTGCCAGTGGACTTAAGCAAAGAAGAAGACTGCGCCCGCTTGGTCGCCGAGACGCGCCAAGCCTTTGGGCGCGTGGATATTTTGGTCAATAACGCCGCCGTCAATTGGTACGTGCCTATCAAAGATTTCAAGGTAGGTCATTGGCGCGCGATGCTGGCGGTTGACCTGACTGCGCCGTTCTTGCTTGCGCAAATGGTGATGGGCGAAATGATCGAGCGCAAGAGTGGCTGGATCGTCAACATTAGTTCAGGCGCCTCGCGCGGGCCCGGTCAGGGACCTTACACAACGAAAGCGCGCGGTGGCACGCCCTACGGCACTGTGAAAGCGGGGCTTGAGCGCTTCACACAAGGCTTGGCGCACGAACTCTTCGAGTATAACATCGCAGTCAACTCGCTCGCGCCGACGAAAGTCGTACCAACGCCCGGCACGTTGCATCACCATCTCGTCGAGAGCATGGACGACCCGCGCGGCGAACCGCCCGCATACATGGCGAAGGCGGCGCTCGTCCTTGCCACCGCCGACCCGAAAAGATTGACGGGACGCATTTGCTACACACAAGAACTGCTCAAAGAAATGGGACTGCTATGACGACTCAACCACTCGATCGTTGGGTGATGTTGCGCGGCTTGCGCTTTCACTATCTCGAATGGGGCGCCGCCGCCGCGCCGCCGCTCGTGTTGTTGCATGGCTACACCTCGCACGCGCACTCATGGGACACGTTCTCGCGCGACCTCAGCGAACACTTCCACATCTTCGCGCTTGACCAACGTGGACACGGCGAATCTGCTTGGACAGATGACTACTCGGCGGAGCGCATGATCGAGGATGTGGAGGCCTTTGTCAAAGCCTTGCGCTTGAGCAAATTTGATTTGCTGGGCTTGTCTATGGGCGGGCGCAACGCCTATGGCTACGCGGCGCGACAGCTTGATAGATTGAAACGGCTGGTCATCGTTGATATCGGACCCGAGACGATGACCAGCGGCAGCACACGCATCCGTCAAGGCGCGTTGGCAAATGATGTCTTTGAGACGGAAGAAGAAGCCATCCAAGTCGCACGCCACAATAATCCCCGCGCGCCCGAAGCCGAATTGCGCCATCGTTTTCGCAATGGCTTGATGTTGCGCGACGATGGCAAGTGGACGTATCGTTACGATAAAGCCTTGCGCGATCCGAACCGTCCCCGCCCGCAACCCGACCCAGCCGCGCATTGGGCGATGCTTGCCCAAATCACCTGCCCGACGTTGCTCGTGCGCGGCGCGGAGAGCGACGTGTTGAGTGTGGAAGTTGCCGAGCGCATGGCGCAGACAATGCCCAATTGCAAACTCGTGACCGTGCCCGATGCAGGCCATTCCATTCCGTTAGACAATCCGAGCGGGTTCATCGCCGCCGTCAAACCATTCTTACTCAATTGAAGTATCAAGTGTCATGTGTCAAGTGTCATGTCATGCTTGGCACATGACGCTTGACCCATGACCCATGCTCCATGACGTTTAACGCCCCCCTCAGCCTCTACCTCCACATCCCGTTCTGTGCGACCCGCTGCGGTTATTGCCACTTCAACACCTACGAAGGTTTAGAGCGATTGTTCGAGCCATACAGCGCTGCGCTCTGCAAGGAAATTGAACGTTACGCGCGCCGCTTACGCGAGCGGTGGATCGTCCACACCATTTTCTTTGGCGGCGGCACACCGACCTATTTGCCTCTTGCATGTTTCGAGCGTCTGCTGCAAGCGTTGCGCGAGCAATGGACATGGACAGCTGATTGTGAAATCACCGCCGAAGCGAATCCGAGTTCCATCACACAAGCATACTTGGAACGCATCCGCGCTGCGGGCGTCAATCGCCTTTCGTTTGGGGCGCAGGCGTTTGATGCGACATTGTTGCGCATGCTTGACCGCGAACATACCGTCGCGCAAATCGGCGACGCAGTGACGATGGCGCGACGGGCGGGCTTCACGAACATCTCACTCGACTTGATGTATGGCTTGCCGACGCAAACGCTGCCCCACTGGCGCGATTCACTGGAGGCTGCGATTGCGTTAAACACGGCACATCTATCGTTGTATGGCTTGACGATTGACGAAGGCACGGCGTTCAAGAAGCGCGTCGAGCAAGGCGTGTTGCCCCAGCCCGACGACGAGCTCGCCGCGGATATGTACATTCTGGCGGAGGAAAAATTAGCAGAGGCAGGCTTTGGGCAATACGAAATCTCGAATTGGGCAAAACCGCTAGACCCGCGAGGTGTGGGAACCCGCGCCGGGCTGCACGTCAGTCGCCACAACCTCACCTACTGGCTCAACGAGCCATACCTCGGCTTCGGTCCGGGTGCTCACTCGTGTTTCAATCATGAGCGATTCTGGAACCTCAATGCGCCACAAGTGTATATCGAGAAGCTGAAGCGCGACGAATCGGTCGTCGCCGGGCGCCAGACGATTAACACAGCGCTGGCACAAGCGGAGACGGTGATACTCGGTTTGCGTTTGACCGAAGGCGTCACGCGCGCGCGCTTCGCGCAGCGGTTTGGCGTGACGCTCGACGAAATTTTTGGGCAGACGTTAAAGCAATGTGCCAACTGGGGACTGCTCACCGATGATGGCGAATGTGTGCGGTTGACCCAACGAGGACGCTTATTATCTAATGAGGTATTTCAACGCTTATTGCCCGATTAGGCGAGAGGGCAGCTTGCTCGGCTTGCTTAACCGAGTCTAATGGGGCGGAATAGTCAAACGGGTCGAACTAATTCGCCCCATGCGCCTGCCTAATCAGCCTCGTGCGACCAATAAAACCAATTCGACTACGCCCCTAGCCGAGCCAATCCATCTTGCGGATGTTACCCCAATTACCTTCTTCGGTGGCGAGGATGCCGCCATCGAACCCTTGAAACGCCCAACGCACGCCGTTGACGACGGTACGCAATTCATTGGTGACAGGACGACCTAAGCCCAATTCCCGCGCGCGCGACTGAAATGCCGCTTCAGGATTATAGGCGATGCCAATAGCCATCCATGCGGCAGTACGCAATTCGGCGGGAAGTTGATTCGCAATGGACATAATGAAAGCCTCCAGAGGAAATCCACGCGGGTCGCTTTTACCCGTGAGAGGGCCACTGATTTGCGCGTGGGTAACAATCATGTCAGGTTGAATGTGGTATTTCTGCACCAGATAGATGCACAACTGCCGACAGGCTTCGACCAACGGCGGGTCGTAGGGGTCTTCGCCATTGTTGAGATTGACAAGTTCAATGCCGATGGAAAAATCGTTCCAGCGCGAGCGGCCCTGAAAATTGCTTGGGCCCGCGTGCCATGCGCGCATGGCTTCTTCGACCATCTGATAGATCGTGCCATCCCGATCAATGAGATAATGAATGGAAACACCCGAGTTAGGATTGGCGAGCCAATTGAGCGAAGGGGTTGCGGGGCCGGTCGTTGCGTGCAATACAATGGCGTCGGGAGCGACGCCGCGCGGACGGTCATCGAAATTGGGACTGGGGAATACGTTAGCCAGCGAATATTCGGGCAGTGCCATACACTCTCCTTGCGTCTGCGCGCTCCAACCGCATTTGCGGGACATGACTGTAGTTTGTCTTGCGCGCCCTATTCTACACAGAGGTTGGTCAGTTGGTCAATTGGCCGTGTGGTCGTATGGTCGCTGAGTCACTGGGGCAATTGGTCGCTTAGAAAGTGTGTTGAATATATCAGACCGAGCCCCTAACGGTTTCGCTGGCAAGCCACAAAGCATGTCAGGCAGGCTTGCGGCGCCACTGGTGAACCCGCTGCGCCAGAAAAACCTTTAGGGTCTGAATTTCAAAACACTCGCTTAGTCGTTTAGCCTAAAGGACACTACACAATTCTCGTTTGACAACACCGATTGAGACTCAGATAATCCATGCTTGCGTATGCGACTAGATTATGCGACTCAATGACCAAGCGACTATGCAACCACTCAACCACCCAACTTTAGCTGATTTGCTCCACGTATTGCGCGACCTCAGTCCCAGTGACGAACACCATGTTCGTCGCGCGTATGCTATCGCCGTGCGCGCGCACGAGGGACAACAACGCGACGAAGGCGCGCCATACATCGAACATCCTTTGCGCGTCGCGTTGATTTTGGTCAATGAATTGCGCCAGCGTGAGCCTGATTTGGTTTGCGGCGCATTGTTGCACGATGTAGTCGAGGACAGCGCCATCACGCTCGCCGCAATTGCGGAAGCGTGCGGCGATACCGTCGCGCGCTACGTGGAATTATTGACGAAAGAAAAAGCGCCGCCCGATGTGGACAAGCGCCCCATCAATCGTCGCTATATCCGTCGCATCGCGGACGCATCGCGTGAAGCGTTGCTTATCAAACTAGCTGACCGCTTAGACAACTTGCGCTCGTTGGCGTTGATTGACGACTGGGAGAAGCGCAAAAAATATCTACTGGAAACGTATTGGCTCTATTTGCCGCCCGCGCAAAAAACAAGTCATTACGTTTATCGGCAATATCTCACGCTCATGGCAGACTACGTGCGACGCGATGGCGACAAACTTGGCATGGCGTTAAACGATTTTCCCGAATTGACGGGCGGCGTCGAGACGCGACGCAACACATCATAACAACCGCGCAGATGTGAAGAGCGCTAGGAATAAACTTTGCGCTCTTCGCGCCTGCGCGGTTCGCTTGGACTAAACAGTTGGTTGTACCATCGGCTGCGCAGTAGGCGTGGCAGTCTCGCTTGCCGCGCTTTGCTGTTCGATGCGCCGATGCGCGGCATCCAACAGAGGACGCAACGCTTTTTCCACCGGATCTTGTTGAATCAAGCCATACAAGTATTGGCAGACATGCGCGACCGCGCGCCCAGCGCTGTTGTCCACTAAACGCATCGCCTCGGTCTGGAAAGTTTTCCATGTTTCCTCGTTGCTGTTCCGCAGCCACGCTAACCCCAACTTCCGCAATTCATTTTCTGCGGGCGACCAATCATTAGGTTTCGCATCTGCTGGTATGGATTCGCCTTCCACCAGCGCCGCTGCGCCTGTCGTGGCGCCTTGCAAGTAACGCAGATACGATTGCGAGTCGCCTTGCGCCATGATAGATTCGATGTGTGTGACCAACGCTTGCAGTGCTTGACCTGCATTGAATAACGGCAGTTTCTCCAATGAGCGTTGTTCCGCCCAACGACGCTTCACATGCTGCGCTAACAATTCGACTGCACTCGCAGGTGCAGCATCGCCAACCGTCGTATCGCCCTTCTGCGCTGCTATCATCAGCTGCTTGACAGCGTCGCGCGCGTCGGCGTCAAACATCCGAAACATGCTATTGAGAAAGGTGTCATGAATGCTCTGTTCGGTTTCACTGCGAAAATGATTCATCTGCGCCTGGCGTTGCGCGCGCATTCCCTCGCTAGGGTCGCGCTTCGCCAGTTTTTGTCTGCGTTTTTGATCGCGGCTGAGTTTCTTCTTTGCCATAAACGAGTGTGTCCTTGTAGTGGAGGGATTAGTAGTTGGAGGCTGTGCTCTTTAGTGTGTGTCACCTGGGTAACTAACACTTTTCTCCAATGGCTAGCCTGGCGAGCTGGTCGAACCATGCGGATTGCGTAACGAATCGCCTGCTTCGACCAGCTTAGCCTGCCGCCTGACTGCGTGGTTTGCGGCGCCGAACGATGCTGCGCCGCATTGAAAACAGAAAGTGTTAGTTACTCTGGCTCTAGCCGTTAGTTGACGCCGCCATCCAACACCAGCGTCTGCCCCGTCATAAATGACGACGCCTCCGATGCGAGATACAACGCCGCGCCAACAATTTCATCGGGCATGCCGATGCGCCCCAACGCGGCGCTCTCACTGGTGCGCGCGAGAATATCGGGGTTGTCCCACAAGGCTTGGCTGAACTTCGTCTTGATGGCGCCGGGCGCAATGGCATTGACGCGAATTTTGTCAGAGCCAAGTTCTTTCGCCAGCACGCGCGTCAGCATGATCACCGCCGCTTTGGTGATGGAGTAAAGCCCCAGCACCATACTCGGACTCAGCCCCGCGACACTGGCGAGGTTGATGATGCTGCCGCCGCCGCGCTGACGCATCGAAGGCACGCACTTCTGCATCGCCAGAAAATAGCCCTTCACATTCACATCCAACATCTTCTGAAACACGCCCATGTCCACGTCAACGATGGGACCGAAGACGGGATTGATGGCAGCATTGTTTACCAGAATATCTACGCCGCCATACTTCATGATCGTCGCATCCACCAATTTTTGAATCTGCGCCGGTTCGCCCATGTGCGCGGCGAGCGCAAACGCTTCGCCGCCATCGGCGACGATGCTGTTCGCCACCACGTCCACCGCGTCTTGCTTGCGGCTGCTGACGACGACCTTCGCGCCCGCTTGCGCGAACCCACGCGCGATGGATTCGCCGATGCCTTTGGATGCGCCTGTGATGATGGCGACTTTGTTGTGTAGGGAAAACATTTCGTTAGCCATTGAATCTCCGTGTAGGGCAAGTTGCCAACTTGCCTGTTTTGTGAATAGCGTGCGGGCAAGTTAAAAACTTACCCTACACTGCCTCAATCGCCTATCCAATATCCACGCAAGGTTTGCCACCACTGATTGAGCGCCGCGCTCACATCAGGTGGGAGTGGTTCAGGCGTTGGCGCGATAGGTTGGGTTGCGGTAGCAGCTGCGGGTGTTGTGGCGGGCTTAACGGGAGCAACGGCTGGATTGGAAATAGGCTTGTCCTCTTTGCCATTGGCAGAGGCTTGCACGGCGGCGGCTTGTTGTGGCGTGAGGGTGCCGCTGGGCGGCAGAGGCTTGGTGGATTCATTGTTGTTGGATTGGGTGGGACGGTTGTTGGGCAGTGCGCTGACGACAGGTTGCTTCGTGGTCGTCGCGCAAGTCGCATTGGAATAGGGCGAGCTGCCCGCCTCGTTGTAGGCGCGCACACGGAAACAATAAGGCGTGGACGGTTTCAAGTTTTTGATCGTTGCATGAATGGTCTCAGGCGCGACGGTCAACACCTGTTCCCAATTGCCGCGCCCATAGCGCAGCTCGATGCCAAAACCTTGTTCGTTGAATGAGTAATCGTTCCACCACAACTCGACCGAGGTGTTCGAGACGTTGGTGACGCTGGGATAGTACGGTTGCATGGGCGTGCCATTTTGCGAGACGACCCGATTGCCATGCGTCAACTCTCTGCCTCCGGCCTCATTAAAAATGATGGCAACTTCGTTGTCAACGCCCGCACAGCCGCGCACCACCGCGAGATGCAAATGTGGGCCCGTCGTCTTGTTGCCCGTGTTGCCCGAGCGCGCAATGCGTTGTCCTTGAGTCACGCTTTGCCCCGCGCTCACATAAAATTCGCTCAAATGCATGTACAGCGAGCAGTATCCATCGCCATGATCGAGGATGAGCGTGTTGCCGCCGCCCCAATCTACGGTAGTGGCGATGACGCGCCCATTGCGAATGGCAAGCACGCCTTCGTAAATCATGCCAATATCCAGCGCGTGTCGGCCTGCGCCGTGCCCATTGCCGTCGTTGGTAATGGTGCGCGCCTGCCCGCCGAAGTAGGGCAACTTCACGCCGCGATAGACGCCCCCGGCCGAATCCACGGTGAGGGTAAGCTCCAATGCGCCCCACAACAAAGCAAGGCTAATGGCTATGAGGATGAGTTTCTTCATAATCACTCGTCGTTAATCGCTAGTCATTAGTCGTTAGCCATTAGTCGCTCGTCAGCAATCAGTAGTCGCTCGTCGCTGGCGACTACTGACGAGCGACGAGTGACTAATCAAAGAGGTTTCGCAAAAGGAAAATTAGATTGGCGGGACGTTCCGCTAGCCGCCGCATGAAGTATGGATACCATTGCGGCCCATAAGGGACGTACACGCGCATGCGATAGCCTTCGGCGGCGAGCTGTGTTTGACGCTCGCGGCGCACGCCGTACAACATCTGAAACTCGACTTGCTCCTTGGGGATGTCGCGTTTTGCGGTTTCGGCTTTTGCCCATTGGATGATAGCTTCGTCGTGCGTCGCAAGCGCGGCGTGTGCGCCCTTAGTGCGCGCCTCGGCGCTCCAGAAGATTTCGGCGAGCTTGCGATAGTTCGCGTCCACGTCCGCTTTTTGTGGAAAGGCGACCGTCGCTGGCTCATCGTACGCGCCTTTGCAGAGACGAACGTTCGCGCCGCAAGCCGCGAGCTGTCGCGCGTCATCCAGCGAGCGATACAGATACGATTGAATCACGACGCCAACGTTGGCAAAGCCTTCAGAGCGCAGCTGCTGATAGATGTCGAGCGTGCGTTGCGTGTAAGATGAACCTTCCATGTCTATCCGGATGAAATTGTTGTATTGGCACGCGTGTGTCAGGATGCGACGGAGATTTTGCGCGCAGAGCTCGCCGTCAATATCTAACCCCATCTGGGTGAGCTTGAGCGACACGTTGGAACGCAATTGATGTTGCTTAATCGCGTCGAGCATTTGCAGGTAGCCATCGGCGGCGGCATTCGCCATCGTTGCATGTGTGACGTTCTCGCCGAGCTGATCGAATGTTGCTAAAATGTTTTGCCGATTCAAATGCTGGATGACGGTAACCGCTTCGGATAATTGTTCGCCCGCGACGAAGCGACGCGCGAAGCGGCGTGACCACGGAAAGTCCATAACGAAGCGGCGAAAGGTTGCGTTTTGCGAGAGGGAAGTCAGAAGAGACCGAAGCATAGCGGTTGTCATTGTAGGCGAGGCGCTAGGGGCTTGTCAAGCAACAACACAAAACCCGCCTCCCCTGAGTGAGCGGCGGGTTGGTAGTGGAAGCAGGCGGTAATTTATTTGCGTTTGATAGTGGGTGCGAGTTCCAACGTCAATTTACCGAAGAAACTTTGTGGCGCGCCGCCTGAACCATAGGACATATCAGTTACGGTTGCTATTACCTTCAGCGCGCCCGTTTCAAGCACGACATCCGCGCCCGGACGCGCCATCACGGCATCGCCGCGCGATTGCAACTTCTTGCGAATGCCCTCATTGTTGAACGCGTATTCGGTCATCAGCACTTTGGTCACAGTTTTGATGTCGTTCTTGTCGAACAGCCACACCTCAAACGCCGTCACTTTCTGGGGGCCTTCGCCGACCACTTCACCGATGCCCACCCCACACTCGCCAAGAAAATCACCTGTGGGCGTCTCGATGCTGAACGATGTATCGTAGCCGTCATCGCCTAGCTTGTAGGTCGTAACGAAATGACCAAGCGCTGCTTCTGCGCCTTCACGGTCAATGACCATACCGCTTCCCGCCTCTTCACGCGGCATCGGGGCTGTAGGCGAGACAGTCACAGGCCTGGAGGGTGTAAAACCACCGCCCAATGTTTTAGATTCGGCATGACCACGACGACGGATGAAAACGTAGCCAACGATACCAACCACTGCGACGAATAGGATGACGCCCAGTAACCCAGCAATCGAACCAAGGAGGCTGCCGCCGCTCTCGGTTGGCGCAGTGGTGGGAATGGAGATTTTCAGTCCGTCTGCCAGTTGTTGTATGCGCGCCATTTGCTTATCATTGCCTTGGGCTTTCGTCTTGAGGCGAGAAAGGCTTTGCGCGAGTTTCTCGGAATTGGCTTCGCCACTGATGGCGACGAGTCGTTGTCTGGCGAGTTCTGCATTGGGTTCGACAGCGTAGGCATCGGCAACGGTAGCAACCAACATATCCGTTGTGCTTGCACCTAACACATAGTTCACGGGCCACAATCCCCAACCAATGACCCACCACCCCAAGAAGAGTCCAACAATCAATGCAAGCAGTGAACCTCGATTTTTTTGGAGCATTTCAAGCAACATGGCAACCTTGCCTCCGCAGTGATTTTTGCGCGCGATTTTGCGTGCAATTGGGGCGCGCAGTGCGCGCCTATATTAGCACAATGCTAGACAGCTGACAAGCGATTTTGGCAAATGGCGGATGGCAGCTGGCTGCTCGCTGAGGGCGGATGGCAAACGCTAAGTCGCTATTCGCTATCGGCTCTCCGCTACTTTGGCGCTTGAGTCAAAACCTCAACGCCGTCTGCTTTGATCAACACTACATCTTCGATGCGAATGCCGCCCCAGCCCGGAATGTAAATGCCTGGCTCGACGGTGAGCAGTGCGCCTTCATTCAATGTGTCCTCGGATGCCTTGCCTGCGCTTGGCTTCTCGTGGATGAACAAACCGAGGCCATGCCCCAAGCCATGCCCAAAGTTTTCGCCGTAGCCTGCATCCTCGATGACTTGGCGCGCAATGGCATCGGCGTCTTTGCCCGACACGCCGGCCTTCAATGCGGCGATAGCAGCTAGCTGCGCGCGCAACACGATGGCGTAAATTTTTTTGAATTGGTCATCGGGCTCGCCCAACGTGAACGAGCGTGTGAGGTCGGCGCAATAGCCGTCCACCTTCGCGCCCATGTCAATCCAAATCGGGTCGCGCCATTGGATCCGACGGTCGCCCGAATGATGATGCGGCTCGGCGCTGTCGGGACCCGACGCGACGCCCACCTCAAAGGCTAAACCCTCTGCGCCATGCGTCCGCATGAACACTTCGAGTTCCCACGCGACCTCGCGCTCAGTCATGCCCGGCTCGATCCAATGGCGGATGTGCTTGTATGCGTTGTCGGTCAGCGCCAGCGCGCGCCGCAGCGTGGCTAATTCTTGCGCGTCTTTGTGAGCGCGCAGCTGCTCAATCACCTCTGTCGTTGCTACGAGCTCAATATCCTTCAGTTCTTCTTTCCACTTCGCATGTTGCGCGACCGTGACATGCTCCGCCTCAAAGCCGACCTTCTTGGCTTTGAGCGACTGCAGCGTCTCGCGCAGTTTTTCGAGTTGCTCTGGGCGCGTCGTGTGCTTGACCAGCTCGAAGTGCGGCGCTTCTTTGCCGATGCGCTCCCAATAACGTGAATCGCCGATGATGACTTGTTGCTGAGGCGTGATGATAAGCCAACCTGCCGAGCCTGTAAAGCCTGATAAATAGCGACGATTATCGGGTTGGGTAATCACGATAGCGTCGAGTTGCTGCGCGCTTAACGCGCGACGCACGCCTGCGATACGTGGTACAGTCATAAGAGCCTCAAAAGTAATTTTCCTATTTCTTCCCTTGTTGTGCTGCTGGGTGGGGCTTCTGATGCGTCTCTTTTTGTTTCGCTTGCGAAAGATGCATGTAGATTTGTGTGGTCGAAAGCGACTCGTGTCCCAACAACTCTTGCACCGAGCGCAAATCCGCGCCGCCGTCGAGCAAGTGCTTCGCAAACGTATGACGCAACGTGTGCGGCGTGACTTCACTCTTGATGCCTGCGCGTCGCGCGGACTTCACCAAAATCATCTGCACCGAACGCACGGTGAGCCGCGAACCAAAGCGATTGAGAAAAATCGCGTTGCTCACTGTGCGTCCCATCAACTTCGGTCTGCCTTCGCGGATGTACGTCATCACCGCGCGCATCGCAGGTTTGCCAATCAACACGACGCGTTCCTTGTTGCCTTTGCCCAGCACTTTGATTTGCGCGCGGGTGCTGTCCACATCACTCAGGTTCAGTGCGACGAGTTCCGAGACACGCATTCCTGACGCATACAACAATTCGAGCATCGCCGCGTCGCGCGCGCCCTGCGGATCATGCGTATCGGGCGCTGCCAGCAGCCGCTTCACTTCCTCCGTCGTGAGAAACGTCGGCAAGCGTTTCGGCAACTTCGGCGCCGACACGGCATCGAACGGGTTGCTCATTACTACTTTCTCGCTCATCAAAAAGCGATAGAACGAACGCATTTCGGACAAGCGACGCGCGATGCTGCTTTTCGCGTAGTTCGCTTCGGTGAGCCACGCGAGATATGCGCGCACCACCTCTTTTTCTACCTTGTCCCAGCTCGTGATGTGTTGCTTCCTGAGAAACTCAAAGCACTCGGTAATTTCGTGCCGATAATTGCGCAGCGTGTATTGCGATGCGTTTTTCTCTGCGCTGAGATAGGTCATATATTTGGAAATGTGTTGTTCCATGATGGTCACTTGGTCGAATAGTCGCTAGGCGTTAGTCGCTGGTTGCGAGTTGCTAAGGTAGGCTTAACAAACCTTTGTTGCAGGCGGAGGCGTGCTCTAACGCCGTTCCCATGCCGTGCGATACACGCGGTCGAGCGCGCCAGCGCCAGCTGCGCAATCGCTTTGCTAAAGCGGCACTAGTCGCTAGTCGCTTGGTCGTTTTGCCATGCGACTGAATGACTAAGCAACCGCGTGACTAAGCGACTAAGCGACTAAATCCTGTTCATAGATCGTTTCACAAACCGTGCACTTCACCTTGCCCTTGCTGGCGACGACCATCAATGCGCCGTCTTTCGGGCAACGTTGCGCGACAGGACGATTCCATGATGTGAAGTCACAATGCGGATAATTCGCGCAGCCATAGAAGATGCGCCCACGCTTCGTCTTGCGTTCGAGCAAGGCGCCGCCGTCTTTCGGACATGCCACGCCAATTTTGATGAGGAACGGCGTCGCCTTACGCTTGCACGTTGGATAATTGCTGCACGAAATGAACTTGCCGAACCGTCCGCGCTTGACGACCAACGGCGAGCCACACAACTCGCAAACCTCGCCTGTTGGTTCGTCCTCAACCTTCACGTTGGGCATCAGCGCTTCCGCTTTCTGCAACGATTGCGAGAACGGTGTATAGAAATCGCGCAGCACAGGCGTCCATTCTTTCGTGCCGTCGGCAATCTCGTCGAGTTCTTCTTCCATCTGCGCCGTGAAGCCAAGGTCAACCACCTCGGGGAAATGCGCGACGAGCAAATCGTTGACCACGAACCCGATCTCCGTCGGATGCAGACGCTTCTCCTTTACCTCGACGTAGCCGCGCGAGGTGATGGTCGAGAGCGTCGGCGCATACGTGCTAGGGCGACCAATGCCATTCTCCTCTAACGCTTTGACGAGCGTTGCTTCCGAGTAACGCGGCGGTGGCTCGGTGAAGTGTTGCTCGGGAAGCAGGCGCAACAAATCCACGACTTCACCTTCGCTCAACGGCGGTAAAATTTTTCCGACCACTTCATCGTCATTCTTGTTGCCATTCTCGCTGTTTTCCTCATACACGGCAAGGAAGCCCATGAACTTCACGACGGAGCCCGTCGCGCGAAATAGGTACGGCGGATTGGTGTAGCGCTCATCCAGCGCGATTTGTGATACAGCTGGCGCGATGCGCCAGTCACGATTCGCGCCCACCTCTACCGTCGTCACGTCGAACACCGCGCCTTCCATCTGGCTGGCGATGAAGCGCTTCCAAATTAAATCGTAGAGACGGAATTGGTCGCGCTCTAAGTCATCTTTGATAGCGGCGGGTTCGCGTCGCGCGGAGGTGGGGCGAATGGCTTCGTGCGCTTCTTGCGCATTCTGATGTCGGGTCTTATAGGTCGGCGGCGTTGGCGGCACGAACTCCGCGCCATATTTTTCGGCGATGAGCGCGCGCGCTTCGTCTTGCGCGACCTTTGCCACATTGGTTGAGTCGGTGCGCATGTACGTGATGAGCCCAACGGTGCCTTCGCCCGACACCTCGATGCCTTCGTAGAGCTGCTGCGCGACAGCCATCGTCTTCTTCGCGCTGAAGCCGAGACGACGCGACGCTTCTTGCTGCAGCGTGCTAGTCATAAACGGCGCAGGCGGATTGCGGCGTCGCTCGCTCTTCTTTACTTTGAGGATGATGTACGCCGCGCCTTCTAAATCCTTGACGACGGCATCCGCATCGTTCTGATTTTTCAAATCGGCGTCTGCGCCACGCGCCCTTACCAACTTCGCCACGAACGAGGGACGCGGCTTTGATTGCCGCGTTGCCATTTTCGCCAGCTCTGCGGCGAGCGACCAATACTCGACAGGCACGAACGCCATAATCTCGCGCTCGCGCTCGACCACCAAACGCACTGCGGCTGATTGCACACGCCCCGCAGATAATCCGCCGCGCACTTTTTCCCACAACAACGGACTGATTTGATAGCCGACCAACCGATCAAGAATGCGTCGCGCTTGTTGCGCGTTCACCAAGCGCATGTCAAGCGCGCGCGGGTTGGCAAAGGCTTCGCGGATCGCGCCTTGCGTGATTTCGTCAAAGGCGACGCGCTTGGCGATGTCGGGCGGAATCGTCGCCGCTTCGATCAGATGCCAGGCAATCGCTTCGCCTTCGCGGTCAGGGTCGGTGGCGAGATACACTTCTGCGGCTTTCGCTGCCGCTGCTTGCAGTTCTTTGACGACTTCTTTCTTTTGATTCGGCACACGATACTTGGGCGCAAAATTGTTGGCGACATCCACACTCAATTGCGAACGCAACAAATCGCGCACGTGCCCAACCGAGGCTTTAACCTGATACCCATGTCCTAAATACTTGCCAATCGTTTTCGCTTTTGAAGGAGATTCGACAATCACGAGCTTGCCCGAGCGTTTGAGGTCAGTCGTCTTGCCGTTTTTGCGTCGGGACTTTGTCCCATTTGCCGAAGCGGGTGTGCGTGCTGCGCGTGGCTGCGCGATGGGCTTGGGCAAGTCAGCGTGCGCAGGCGTCGCGCCCATGCGAAAGAGTGTGACGCCACACACGGGACAAGTCCCTTTCGTGGCGGGTGTGCCATTCGCGTTGTAGATGGCGACGGGGTTTTGTATGAGCCGCTTCGTCTTACACTTCATGCAATGGGCTTCAATAGATGGTTGTGTTTGAACTTCCGACATGCAGTATTACCAACTCCTCTGATTAGTCGCTAGTCGCTAGTCGCTAGTCGCTAACGACTAACGACTAGCGACTAGCGACTACTCGCGTAACATCCAAAAATAGGCAAAGGCTTGCCAGCCAAACGCCAGCGCGCCAACGATGAACGCCACCGTTTGCAGCGAGGCGTTCAGCTTCACATCCAAAAACATCGTGCCTGCGCCAAATGCAAGACTATCGAGCATGACGACGAATAGGCACATGTAAAACGTGATTGAACCCCACCGATTCAGTGGAGGGATGGTGCTCTCGCGCCAGAGAAACGCCTCGGCGATGTGGGGAAAGCGTTTGATGTAAAACTCTTTGATGCGGTTCATGGCAAGCATACTATCGTGCCACGCTTGGCGCAAGCGAATGAGATGCAGCAGCGTGAATACGCCCGTCATCCCCACCAGCCAAAATACGGCGGCAAACACTATGGAAGGCAGTCGCCCTGTTGGTCCGAGCGCCGAGTTCAGCTGCGCGACGTTGTCAACATGCCCTGCATCCAATTGCGCCAACGCAAACGCAATCGAACCGAGCGCGCCTGCGACGAGGATGAAGAACTCAAAAATTTTGCGACGATCTTCTGTCGCTTCTTCAATCGTCTCGCGCGCGTACTCGAACTCCAGGCGCAAAATGGATTCTGGGTCGAATTCGCTTACGGGCGGTGTGACCTGAATAGGGGGGGAGGCAGATGGGGTTGGCATAAATTCATCAAAGGGGAGCGAAGGGGAGATAAGAGGAGATAAGGGGGAAATCAATGCGACATGCATTTCCCCTAATCTCCCCTCATTGCCATAATCTCCCCGTATTGCCCTCAAAGTAGTTCAGTGTGTTGTTGTTTCTTCAATTGCTCCACAATCTCTTTCACGTCTTGTGCGCGCTCTTTCGGGCAAATCAGTATCGCGTCGTCCGTTTCGACGATGACGAGGTCGCGCAAGCCAACGGTGGCGATGAGCTTGCCATTGGAATAGATGAGTGAGTTGTGCGTATCGTAGCCGATATGATGGCCGCGCACGACGTTGCCTTCGGGATTCTTAGGCAACAGGTCGTGCAAGGTCGCCCACGAACCGATATCACTCCAGCCAATTTCGACAGGAATCACGGCGGCTTTATCTGTGCGTTCCATGATGCCTTTGTCAATCGTTTCGTTTTTGACATGGGGCCAAATGCGATTGAGCGTCTCGCTCGCTCGTGCTGTGCCATAGGCGCCGATGATATCGTCAAGTTGTCGCATGAAGTTTGGCAGATAGCGCGTGAACTCCGCGAGAATTACATCCACCCGCCATGTAAACATGCCTGTATTCCATGAGAAGTTGCCCGTTTCGATCATGTGACGCGCG
>CAZDYP010000116.1:0-2317 GCA_964509505.1 uncultured Anaerolineae bacterium
TATCTCGCCATAGATGAACACATTGCGACGCGCCGCCGCTATTTGGAAGAAGGCCTCTGGCACTTGTCGCAGCTCTATCCTATGCCAGAACCCGAGTTTCGTGAGGTGAAAGAAGAGGACTGGGCGAATGCGTGGAAAGCCTATCATCCCGTGCAACACATTGGCGAGCGCATCGTCATCAAACCAACGTGGCGTCAGTATGTCGCGTCATCGCGCGAGCTCGTCGTCGAGCTCGATCCGGGCATGGCATTTGGCACGGGACAACATCCTTCGACGCGGTTGTGCTTGTTGACGCTGGAACGCATGACGCTGCGCGCTACGCGCGTGTTGGATGTCGGCACGGGGTCGGGCATCTTGGCGATTGCGGCGGCATTGCTCGGTGCGCGTGAGGTGTTTGGGTGTGACATTGACAAAAAATCTATCGAGGTTGCGCGCGAGAACGTCGCGCTCAATCACGTCGAGAAGCAAGTGCGTTTAGAGGTTGGCTCGCTTGGGGATTGGAGGTGGGAAGTTGGAAGTTGGGATTTGATCATCATCAACATCCTCGCGCCCGTTATCATCGAACTGTTGCCACTCGCGCGTCCGCTCTTGAATGACACAGGGCGCCTCATCTTATCAGGACTGATTGAGACACAAGAAGCCGAGGTGCGCGCCAAGCTTGCCGAGCTCGGTCTGCAGGTCATCGCGCGCGAACAAGAGGGTGATTGGGTCATGTTGTCGTGTGGTCACAGGGTCACTCGTCACTTGTCACTAGCGCCTCACGACTAACCAACTATGCGACTTCCTCGATTTTTTGTATCGCCTGAGGTATTGACACCCGATGTGGTGACGCTGAACGGCAAGGTCGCGCATCAGATTCGCCAGGTGTTGCGCTTGCGTGCGGGCGAGAGCGTAATGTTGTTGGACAACGCAGGCAATGAGTACACCGTAGAGTTAGCGACTGTCGCGCGTGAGCAAGTGACAGGACGCATCATCGCGCGCCATACCGCCGCCGCCGAACCGCATGTATCGCTCACGCTCTATCCCGCCTTGCTGAAAGCCGATAAGCTTGAATGGGTTTTGCAGAAAGGCACGGAGATTGGCGTTGCCGCGTTTCAGCCAGTGGTCGCGGAGCGTTGCGTGACGAATGATGTGAGCGATGCGAAGCTTGCGCGGTGGCGTGAGATTGTGCGCGAGGCCGCTGAACAAGCGGGACGTGGCGTATTGCCACCGCTCAATGCGCCGATTCGTTTTGCCGCTGCGCTGCCCTCAGCCATGAGCGATGCGGTTTCTGTGATTCCACATGAACCAGAAACACATACCTCGCTCCATCAATATGTGCGGCAGTATCTCGGCGCACGCACGGCGCGGCTGTTCATCGGACCTGAAGGCGGCTTCACCGAATCTGAGATTACGTTAGCGCGTGAGCGTTTCGTTACACCCGTGACGCTCGGCAAGCGCATCCTGCGCGCAGAAACGGCGAGCCTCGTTGCCACGACGATCATCCTGCATGAGTGGGAAGAATTGGGATGACTTGGCAAGAGGAATTGATGGGAGATTAGGGGAAATAAGAGGAAATGAGGGGAGATTGCGGTCTCCCCTTTTTGTCGCTCGTCGGACGAGTGACTAACGACTAATGACTAGCGACTAATGACTAACGGCGTATCGTGGGGCTGGGCGTTGGCGCGATGGGTCTGCGCTGCTCGTGGTCGTCGCGGATGAACACGGACAAGAGGACGGAGACGATACTTACGATGAGCGCGCCGAAGAACGCTGACCAGAAGCCATCAATGAAAAACGCGACGTGAAACCCATTCACCGCGATATACGAAGCAAGCCACAAGACGAAGCCGTTGATGATGAGCGTGAACAAGCCAAGCGTGAGGATGACGAGCGGGCATGACAGCAGCGTGAGCAAGGGGCGGATGAGCGCGTTGAGTAAGCCCAAGATGATCGCCGTCGCGGCGTAAATGGTGAGGGCGTTGCCCTCGATGGAAATGCCCATCACGCACCAATCGGCGACGAACAGCGAGAGCGTGGTGATGAGCCAGCGGAGGAGGAGTTTCATTCGGTGTAACCGCTGCACAAAACTTTGTTGGCGCAATGCCTCATGCGATGATTATACCCCATCCCCATCGCCTCGGCAACGCATTGACGCAGACGCTTACTTCTTTTATACTATCGCGCGTCGAGGTGAGAGCCGCGCACAGACTCTCACCTTTTCTGTGTCAGTTGGTCTGAAGGGTCTAATTGGTCGGATTAGAGTGAAGTTCAATACAGAAGCGTATCTCGCGCTAGATCGTCGTTACATCACTCAGGGTCAATTTCAAGGCATTTA
>CAZDYP010000116.1:2417-17118 GCA_964509505.1 uncultured Anaerolineae bacterium
ACTATGCGTCTGAAGCATCTCAAATTACACGGCTACAAATCGTTCGCCACACCTACCGAGTTCGAGTTTCACGATGGCATTACAACTATTGTCGGGCCAAATGGCAGCGGCAAGTCGAACGTGGCCGATGCGATTCAATGGGTCTTGGGCGAGCAAGCGTTCAGCCATCTGCGCGCGAAGAAGACCGAAGACATGATCTTCGCAGGCAGCGCGGGGCGTCCGCGCATGGGCATGGCGGAAGCGTCGCTCACGCTCGACAACAGCGAAGGCTGGCTGCCCATCGAGTTTGCCGAAGTGACACTCACACGGCGCGCGTATCGCTCAGGCGAAAACGATTATCTATTGAACGGCTCGAAGGTGCGCTTGCGCGACATCATCGAACTGCTGGCGCGGGGCGGTCTCGGTCTTGGCTCCTATGCGGTCATTGGACAAGGGCTCATTGACAGCGCCGTATCGTTGCGCCCTGAAGAGCGACGCGCCTTGCTCGAAGACGCCGCGGGTATTAGCCTCTATCAAGCAAAAAAAGAAGACGCGCGCAATAAGCTCAAAGACACGAATGACAACCTGACGCGCGTGAGTGATATTCTGAAGGAACTAGAGCCGCGCGTGCGCCGTTTGCGCGAGCAAGCCCATCGCGCCTATCAACTCAACGACGTGCAACAAAAACTCGCGGAGCGCTTACAGACGTGGTATGGCTATCAATGGCAAGCGGCGCAAGAGCGTTTAGCCAACGCCAAGCGCATCGCGGAACGCACGCACGACGAACTGTTGGAAGCGCGTCAGAAGATGCAGACGTTGGACACGGAACGAGCGCGCATACGCGAGGTCATCGAGGCGCAACGGCGCAGCGTGGCGAGTGACCAACAAACGCTCCGCGAACATCAAGCCGTTCAACAAGACGCCGAACAACAACGCGCCGTCGCGCAAACGCGTCTGACATTATTGACACAACAACACGCCGAGCTTGGCGCTGAATTGGAAGCACTCGACGCCGAAGAACAACAGGGATTGCAAGCGCGCGCCGAACTGGCCGCAGCGGCGACACAGGCGCAGACGATGTTCAGCGAAGCCGAACAACAGCTATCGCACCTGCATGTGGCGATGACGCACCGCGACGCCAGGCTCAAGCAAGCCCGTCTCGCGCAGGCTGAAGCGCAACGCAACGTCGCCGTCGCGCAACGACAAGCGCTCGACTTGGCGAAGCGCGTCGCGGAGCAAACGCAACGTCTCGCTAGCGCACACGAGCGCTTGCAAACGTTGTCACGCGCATTGCCTCAACACCAACAAACCCTCATGGTTCAGGCGGAAGCGATACAAGCGCACGCAGAACGTAGCGCACTCGCGCAGCTCCAGCTCGATTCGCTCATCATGCAGCTGGCGAACTGCGCCGCGCAGTTTGACGAAGCACAACGGCAAGCCAGCGACGCGCAACAACGCGTTGCTTCGTTGAACACGCAGCTCGCCGAAGCGCAAGCGCAAAGCCGCGCCGCACAAGTCGAAGTGGAGACGGCGCAACGGCGCGGCGTTCAAGAGATGCTTGATTTGGCGCGCGAGTTACACGTGCGTAGCCTCGCGTCGTTGCGTTCCTTGTATCATGTTGCGCCAGAGCATGAACGACTGGTGCGCGCGGCGTTGGGCGCGCATGCGGATGCGCTCGTCGTGCAGACGTGGGCAGACGCGCAACGGCTCGCCGCACATACTCAAACGCGACAGACGATTTTGGTGTTGGATTCGTTTGACGCCGCCAGCCTCCTGAGCTTGTCGAAGGATGCGGGTATTCTTGGTCTCATCACCCACGCCCCCTGGCATCGCGCGCTGTTTCACACGCTGTTAGCGGGCGTGGCGTTGAATGGGCAGAGCGTGGCGCAAGACGCGCAGCATGGCACGCTCATCATCCCGCAAGCCATCGTGACCCAACACGGCGAGCTCATCACGCGCCATGCTATCCTCACCAGCGATGCGTCTGCGCCAAACTTCGCCGCGCTCGAAGCGCAAGTGAGCGCTTGGCAGCAGCGCGCGCAAACCTTGAGCGATGAGTTGGCGCAAGCGCATTCAATGGAACAGCAGGCGCAACAGGCGCGCGAGAGGTTGAACGCCAAACGCCTAGAATTGGAGGGTGAACGAGCGCAGCAAAAATCGGTGGCGGATGAACTGTTGCGTGAGCGTGCGCGCTTGCTACAGGAACAACAAACGCTCGCTGCGCAGCATGAGCGCTTGCGCCAAGAGCAAACGCACCTGCAACCACAGGTGAGCGTGTGGACGCAAACGCTCGCCGAGCTGCAACGGCAACACGATGAACTTGCGGCGACGCCTACCCAATTTGCCAGCGCGATTGCCGAGGCGGTGATGGACGACGAGCTGCCACGCCAGATGGCGCAAGCCGAAACGCGCGTCGCGCTATTGCGACAAGAAACCAACGCGCGACAACAGACCCTGACGCAGCTCGCAGCGCGTTTGCAAGCCTTGGCGGCGCAAAAACAAAATCGTGCAACGCGCCTCCAAACATTGAGCGCGGAGATTGTGACGTCGCAAGCGCAAGTCGCACAGTTGACAGAACAGCTCGCGCACATCGCGCAACGCATCGAGCCGTTGCAAGCACAGCTCCAACCCGCGCTCGCGCAATTGCGTGAGGCGGAGGCGCAACTCCGCGAACTTGAAGCGCAAGAACGCGCCGCGCGCGACATGCTCTACCTCAAAGAAGAAGCGAACAGTCAAGCGATGGTCGAGGCGCAGCGGCGCGAAGACCGCATCGCTAACTTGCGCGAACAAATCGAGGGCGATTACGAACTCGTCTCACTGCCAACTGACCTCACCAAACAGTTGACGATGGATTTGAGCGAGCAGCAACAGTTGTCGCTTGAGCTGGGCGAGAGCGCGAAACCCGTCGTGTTGCCCGGCGTCACCGTCATTCCCGAAGGAATCGAAGCGGAAATCAAGTCGCTCCGCAACAAATTGCGTTGGATTGGCAACATCAATCCCGACGCGCCTGTCGAATATCAGCAAGAGAAGGATCGCTTCGAGTTTATGAGCGCGCAGCTCGACGACTTGCAGCAAGCGTCGGCGGCGTTGCAGCAACTCATCGCCGAGCTCGACGCTTTGATGAAGCACAAGTTCAACGAAACATTTGAGACGGTCGCGCGCGGCTTCAAAGAATTCTTCAAGCGCCTGTTCGGCGGCGGTTCAGCCGAATTGGTGTTGACGGATCCCAAGGACCTCATCACGACCGGCGTGGATATCATCGCG
This sequence comes from uncultured Anaerolineae bacterium, assembly GCA_964509505.1. Taxonomy (GTDB): domain Bacteria; phylum Chloroflexota; class Anaerolineae; order JACRMK01; family JACRMK01; genus CAZDYP01. The sequence continues at coordinate 5,661 of CAZDYP010000116.1, forward strand.
CAACCGCCAGGCAAACGTCGCCAACCTTTGGCGTTGTTGTCGGGCGGCGAGCGTGCGTTGACGGCGGGCGCGCTGATCTTTGCATTGCTGCGCGCGAGTCCGACGCCATTCTGCATCATGGACGAAGTGGATGCGGCGCTGGATGAAGCCAATGTAGGACGCTTCCGCGATACACTGGTCGAGTTGGCGCAGCGGCTGCAGTTCGTCATCATCACACACAACCGCGTCACCGTCGAAGCGGCGCATACAATTTACGGCGTTTCAATGGGCGGCGATGGCGTGTCGCGCGTATTGTCATTGCGGTTAGAGGGAGTGGATGTGCGAAGCGAGGCGTTGGCGGCAGGGCAAAAAAGTAAGGAGTAGGGAGTAATGAGTAATTGGTAATTGGGTTTCGTATGCGGTGCGCCAATTACTCATTACCAATTAGGTTACGAGTCTCCTCTATGGCATCTGTCTTTTATTATCTATCAACAATAGCAACTACTCATCGCCTGTATCCTTTGCGCTATGCGGCGATGATTTTTTTCGTGAGCTGTGTCTTTATGGTGGTTGCGTGTGACGGGAGTGATACAACCCCACAAACTACGCTGACGCCGCCTGCCACTGCGCCCGCCGCAACGCTGGCGCCGCTTGGCGCGACGACGAATGCGTCTATCACGGCGACCGTATCAACATCGTCGGTGACGCCGACTACTGCGCCACCCACACCGACAACAGCAGCAACCGCCACCCTCGCCCCGACGCCGCGCCCAAGCGTCGCCTTGTCGCCGACTGCGACGCCCACGCCGCGCCCCTTGGCAGGACTCATCGCGTTTGCGTCTGACCGCGTTGACCGTCCAGAGCTGTATCTATACGATATTGAGCGCAACGACACGATCCAATGGACGAATGATAGCGCGATGAAACGCAATCCTGTGTGGGCGCCCGACGCGCGCACGTTGGCGTACGGCGCGCATCGCGATGGCTCATGGCAAATCTACAAGAAGAGCGTGTCGGGCGGGCGCGAAGTGAAGTTGACGAATCCGCCGGGCGAGAGCTTCGAGGCTGCGTGGTCGCCCGACGGCAAATGGATTGCATTCACGTCGAACCGCGATGGCCGCGAGCAAATTTATCTGATGGATGCGGAGGGCAAAAACGTCCGCAATCTCTCGCGCAATACGTTCGCAGAGTGGCAGCCCGCGTGGTCACCCGATGGGCGCTACCTTGCGTTCAGCACCAACCGCGATGGCAACTGGGAAATTTATGTGATGAATGCCGATGGCACAAACCCGCGCAACCTCACGCGCTCCTATGGCGGCGATTGGTCGCCTGTGTGGTCACCTGACGGTTCGCGCATTGCGTTTGTGTCTGACCGCGACGGCAACCTCGAAGTGTATGTCATGAGCGCCGACGGTTCGGGTGCGACGAACCTCACGAAGATGGCAGGCGCAGATTGGTCGCCCGCGTGGTCAGCCGATGGACAGCGTGTCGTATTCGTGTCGAAGCGTGACGGCAATTTCGAGTTATACGTGATGAACAGCGACGGCACGAATCTGAAACGCTTGACGGTAGATTGGGGCGACGACTTGTATCCGGCGTGGCGTTGGGACACTAGCACGTTCGCCAGCGCGCGCACGCCGACCATCACGGTCCCCATCAGCCCAACGATTGATGCGGGACCAAAACTCTCGACGCTCTGGCACTTCGAGGGCAACCCCAAGATTGATGGGATGCGCTCCAGCGCATTGCGCGCGTTGGCGCAAGACGAGGCGGCGTATCCGGTGGCGAATGGCGGCTTAGTGTGGGGCTTCGAGCCGGGCGACTTGTATCAGCAAATCTATATTCGAGATTCGTCGTGGATGAGCATTGCGGCGATGTATTTCTATCCGCCCCACTATGTGCGCGATACCGTCGAAGAATTTTTGAAACGACAATATACGGCGAACCAAACGATTCGCCCCAATGCGTCCTTCGTGCCGGGCGAGGGCGCGATTAGCGGCCTGTTTTCACCGGAGATTCCGTACGACAAACACACGACCACTTCGGATGAAGAGCCGAACTTGATTCGCGCGGCGTACGTGTATTACTCCATGTCGGGCGACACGAATTGGTTGAAGAAGAGCATCAACGGGCAGACGGTGCTCGCGCGTCTGAATCGCGCCATGGAGTGGCTGCTGACGAATCGCATCGAGCCCAGCACGAGTTTGATTTGGCGCGGACACACCACCGATTGGGGCGACGTGAAAAGCGAGAAGACCGGCTCGCCCACCGAGCTCGCGCCAAGCGATGCGCGCACGGCGTCGCTGTTCGATCAGGCGATGGTCTATCAAGCGCTGGTGAACCTCGCGGAGATGAATCGCGCCGCAGGCAATCGCGCGGAGTATGACAAGTATCGCAATCAGGCAAATGATTTGAAGGGGCAAGTCGAGAAGTGGTTGTGGCAACCGACAAAAGGTTTTTACAAGACGCACTATCACCTGACGCCCTACAATCATGGCGGTTATAATTTCGACGAGGACGCCATCATCAGCATTGCGAACGCGCTGGTCATTTACACGGGACTCGCCGAGCGGATTGACCCATTGGATCGTTTGGAGACGGCGACGAAGGCTATGGGCGCGATCAAGCCCGGTCTGAGTTTGTATCCGCCGTATCCATCGGGCGTGTTTGCGTATCCGCAGATGGCGGAAGGACAATATCAAAACGGTGGCTTGTGGGATTGGTGGGGCGCGACGCAAATTACCGCCGAGTTCGAGCGCGGTTTACGCGCCCGCGCGCTGCGTCATTTGAATCAGGTCGCGGACGATTGGGCAAAGAATCCACGCGACATTTACGAGTGGCAATTCGCGCGGACCGGTGTGCGCAAAGGCAGCAACAACTACGGCGGCTCCGTCGCCAATATGACCGAAGCGATTGTGCGTGGGCTGTATGGGATTAAACTAGGGGTGGACGATTTCAGCATCTCGCCGCGTCTCGCCGACTCGAATGGTTGGATTCGTGCGTACGTGCCGACCAATGGAAACTTAGCGTCGTATCGCTATCAAGCGGGCGCATCGGTCATCCAAATCGCTTATGAGATCAACGTCGCCGTGAAAGATGTGCCGTTCAACGTAACGCTGCCGACGGGTATGACGGCGAAGCGGGTGACGATAGATGGGCAGACTGTGGCGTTCCAAATGAACCGCATCAACGAAGACGACATCGCCTCGTTCACGGGCGCGACAGGGACACATACGATTGAGATTACGTATGGAACGAAGTGAGGAATGACGCAGGATGCAGGATGCGGGATCAAGATACATGCTGCACGATGCAGGATACAGAATGCAGGATACAAGAGGTTGAATTGTATATCTTGCATCTTGCATCGTGTAGCTTGCATCGTGTATCCGAATCACTTAAGTAAGACCGAGACCCTAACGGTTTCGCTGGCAAGCAACAAAGCATTTCAGGCAGGCTTGCGGCGCCACTTGTGAACCCGCTTTGCCAGAAAACCTTTAGGGTCTGAATTTCAAAACACTCTCTAAGGAGAGGATCAATGCCAAAAGCGAATTTGACTCTAGCTATCCAGCGCCTTGCGAAAAAATTCAGCGGTACGTTCGGCGTCGCCGCGCACGATTGCGCGACGGGCGCAGAAATTTTTTACAACGCTGATGTGGTATTTCCCACGGCGAGCATGGTGAAGCTCGGCATCCTGCTCGAACTGTTTCGCCAACGCGAAGCCAATCAATTATCGCTCGACGAACAGCTGACGGTACACAAAGCCGACAAGACGTCTGGCTCTGGGCTCCTCGAAAATATGAGCGACGAGGTAACGCTGAGTTTACACGACCTCGCGGTGCTGATGAACGCCATCAGCGACAACACGGCGACCAACGTGTTGATCGAGCGGCTCGGCATCGTCAATATCAATCGCGCGATGCAGGAAGCAGGCATGAGCCACACAACGCTCTTCCGCAAAATCGTGTTTGCGGGCAATCGCAAACTGAAGTATCCGAATTTTGCGACAGGCACGCCGCGCGATTTCATGACGTTGCTGCTAAATCTGTACGAGGGCAAATTGTTGAACAAGCAGCACACGAAAGCGATGCTGACCATTATGCGGATTCAAAAGAACATGGGCAACCTCGTGCGCTACGTCAAGTTCAATCCTTATGGCGACGACAAGCAGGCGTGGGTAGCGAGCAAGACAGGCAGCATCACGGGCGCGCGCAACGAGTCTGGCATCGTGCATACGGCGCATGGCGCGCACATCGTCGCCGTGATGAGCAAAGAGTGCAAAGACGAGCAATGGACACCCGACAACGAAGGGACGGTGCTGGTGGCGACGGTGTCGAAGCTCATTTACGATGAATGGCGAAAATAGCGAAGCAGATGTGCTATAATACCGCTCGCGCACCCATCTTTCACGTTTCACGCATTACGGTGAACGACCTCATTCTCATCCCCCTTACCCTTGCCAGTGGCATCGCCCTCGCCGTCGCGCTTGGTTGGTGGTTGTTCATTCAAACCGAAGGCGTGTATCTGGGGCAGCGTGTGGTGCGCTTCTTGTATGACCAGAGCGCGTATCAGTACGATGACATCAAAGAATTTGATGAGGACTCGGACGATGAGCGATTAGGGGGACCACTCGCTGAACGATTGGCGGGTGACGAAGATGCGTGGGTGTTGGATGTGGCGACAGGCACGGCGCGGTTGCCATTGAGCTTACTGCGCCACATTGACTTTCAAGGGCGTATCGTCGCGTTGGATGTGTCGCCCAAGATGCTGGAGGTCGCGCAAGCTAAGACCGCCTTCTTCGCCGAATCGTTGACGCTGATTCAAAATGACGCGCGCTCGTTGCCCTTCGCCGATGAGAGCTTCGCGGCGGTGACGTGCATCGAGGCGTTGGAGTTTTTGCCCAATGTGTCAGAGGCGCTCCGTGAAATGGTCAGAGTATTGAAACCGCACGGCACGCTCGTTGTCACGAATCGGTGCGGCTTTGACCGTTGGACGTTTCCCGCGCGCAGTTACGCGCCCGCCGTGTTTGAGCGCTGGTTGCATGAGCTGGGCTTGCATCAAATTCACACGGAACGCTGGCTGGTTTACTACGATTTAATTTACGCCAGCAAAAAAGGATAGAGAGCCATGAAGATCGGAGTGATCGGCTGCACACACGTACCCCAAGCGATGCCGGCTTTACCCAACAATTTGCCCCTTGTATTCAAAGGTGTGGACATTATCTTGCACGTGGGCGATGCCAACGACATTGCCACGCTCAAGCAACTCGAAAATAATTTCACCATCACGATGGCGGTTTCGGGTGAAAGCGATACCGACGAATTGAAACACTACGTCGAGCCGAAGCGTGTGGTCGAATTTGCCAAGCGACGCATCGGCATGATTCACGGACACGAGTTCGTGCCGCCCGCGCCAAAGGGCATCATCGAACGACTGCTGACGTTGTTCAGCAAACCCAAGCCGCAGGACATGACGCCGCTTTATCATTATTTGTTGGGTCAATTCACCAGCGTAGATGCCATCGTGTTCGGACATACGCATCAGCCTTATGTCAACACCATCAATGGCGTGTTCCTGTTTAACCCTGGCGCCGCTGCGCTAATGGGCAACAATCGCCCTAGCGTTGGCATCATGCACGTCGAAACGCATAGTATTAGCGGGCGCATCATCTATTTGTGAGACGCCGCCTTCACAGCTCTGCAAAGCGTGTAGCCGTGTGGGCAAGTTGCAACCCTTCTTGTGAGAACGACTGCAGCTTGCCTGCCCTACACCCGAGGTCTTGGGCAGCTTAAAATAGTTCGTATGAAAGAGAACAAAAACAGCGTGACGGTCTTAGAAAAATCACCGCTCATCACGATTGAGGACATCAAGAAGGATCCGCAAGTCATCGCATTTTTGCAGCGCGCCAACGAGCAAATGGCGTTGCTGGGTTACACGGAACACGGCTTACGCCATGCGTCATTGGTCGGTAGCATCGCCTACAACATTTTGACACGCTTAGGTTATCCAGAACGCACGGCGCAGCTCGCCGAAATCGCGGGCTATTTGCACGACAGCGGCAACGTCGTGCATCGCGCCAACCATCCCTTATCGGGTTCTCTGATTGCGATGCGTATACTGGAACGCTTAGGCATGTCGTATGATGAAATTGCGCTCATCATGGGCGCGATTGGCAATCACGAAGAAGAGCATGGCGATCCCGTCGGGCCCGTCTCGGCGGCGGTCATCATCGCCGACAAAGCCGACGTGCATAAGAGCCGCGTGCAGAATCCACGCCCCGAGACGTTCGACATTCACGACTTGGTGAATAACGCGGCCACGCGCTCGTTTGTGCGTGTGGACCACGAGAAGAAGATCATCTCGATGGAAATTGACATTGACACAAAGGTATCGCAAGTCGGCGACTTCTTCGAGATTTACTTGAGCCGTCTCGTCATCGCGCGCCGCGCCGCGAAGTTCTTGGGCTGCGACTATCATCTGGTCGTGAATGGGGCGCGAACCTATTAACGGATGTTACGCCGTGTCATTTCGAGGAACATGGTTGGCAACGAGAAATCTCAGAAGATGTCTCGCGCCCAACGCGCCAAATGACAATCCGCGCGTAACAGGGGTTATTAAAATAGTCGCTTGGGTGACGCAATGAAATTGACCGCGTTGCGCACACAACTAACCGACTAATTGACCAAACGACTAACCGACTATGGCAGGCAATCAAACGATTTTTCAAGAAGCGATGCGCAAAGGGCATAACTTTGCATGGGACAAAAAATGGCCCCAAGCCATCGCCGAATATCGGCGCGCTGTCGCCGAGATTGATAACGACCCCGCCGCGTGGATCAGCTTAGGCGGCGCGCTCGTCGAGGGCAAGCGTCTGCCTGAAGCAAAGGAGGCGTTTCGGCGCGCATCCGACCTGAGCCCTAACGATATTTCATTGCAACAGCGGTTGGCTGAGATCTACGAGCGGTTAAAGGATGCGGAGAACGCGATGCAAACGTATCTCTTCATCGCCACCGCTCAGACCAAGGCAGGCGACTTGCCCAAAGCCGCCGACGCGTGGCGCGCCATCGTGCGCTTGAATCCATCTCATGCCGAATCGCGGCGCAACCTCGCGGAATTGTTGGAAAAAGCCAAGCAGCCTAGTGAAGCCTCGAAAGAATACATGGCGCTGGCACATATCCTAAAAAATTTGGGTAGGGCAGACGAAGCAACTGCCCACGCGCGCAAGGCGCTGGGTTTGGATGCGCGTAATGCCGATGCGCGCGCTTATCTCGAAGGCTTGCAAGTGGTGGCGCGTCCGCCAACGGGTCCCCTCGCGCCCATCGCCCCTGTCACGCTTGCGAAACCTGCGACGATTGAAGATATGGGGCCCGTGTCGCACGCGACGCAGTGGGCGTTGGGGCGTCTGGCGGAATCGGCTTTTGATAATCCGCCGCAAGTGGCCGCGCTGATTTCGCAGGCAGTGTCGCTGCACACGCAACATCGCGCGGGCGAAGCGCTCGAATGTTATAGGCGCGCGTTGCAAGGCGGCGCGACTCAACCCGAGCTGCACTTCACGCTCGGCGTGTTGTTGCAAGAACTGGTGCGCTATGACGAAGCAATTGGCGAATTGCAAAAAGCGCTGCAGCAACCTAACTTGATGCTGGCGTGTCACTTCGCCATCGCGCAGTGTTATCTTTCGCGGGGCGACGGCGATAAAGCCTTAGAGCATCTGATCGAAACCACCAAAATTTTGGATTTGCGCATTGCCGAGCGCAACCGCTTGCGCGAACTCAATGCGCTTTACCAAAATCTCCTGCAGGGCTATCCAACCGGCTTGCGCCTGAACGTCGCGAGTGCATTTATGCAAACGCTCTCACTGTTCCTGAGCGGCAAAGGGTGGGAGAATAAAGTCGCCGATTTGCGGCGACGCATGAACAACGTGCTAAGCAACGGCGCAGCGCTGCCGCTTATCGAATTGTTGCTGGCGACGGACACACCAGAGCAAATGCTCGATTCGCTAGCAGCGAGCAACGAATTAGCCAAACGTCAGAAATTTGTCGCCGCCGTCGAAGAATGCTATCAAGCCGTATCGCTCGCGCCGTCGTACGTGCCATTGCATGTGCGTCTGGCAGAAATTTTCACGCTGCAAGATCGCATCGAGGCAGCGATTGAAAAATATTACGCGATTCTGGCAGTGCAGAAAGTGCGCAATGACCGCTGGCAAATCGTTCAGACATACCGGCAGTTGCTCACCATTTCACCGCAAGACATCGAAGCGCGCAATGCGCTGATTCAATTGTTGACGCAACACAATGATTTGCCTGCTCTGATTGATCAATACGTGGAACTGGGACACACATATCTTGAATTAGTGCAGCTCGACAAAGCTCTTGGCGCATTTCAAGAAGCCTTGCGCCTCGTCCCGCGCGCAGGTGCGCCTGATCGGTGGAGCCCGGACATTTTGCATCGTATGGGCGAGATTCACATGCAGCGGGCCGCGTGGCAAGAAGCGACGCCCATCTATCAACAAATCCGCGCGTTGGATCCGGGCGACGAAAAAGCGTGTTTGCGTCTCATAGATTTGTGCTTCAAGCAAGAACGCGACGACGAAGCGCACGCCGAGCTCGCGCATCTCGCGCGACAAATTACCGACCCGCAACATTTGGTGAGCGTATTGATAGACTTGGCTGGGCTGCGCCCCAAAGATGCCGCGCTCAAAAATCTGTTGGTAGATACGTTCCTACAGATGGGTCAAATGGAACATGCGATCGCCGAGCTCGACTCGCTTGGCGAAATGCAATTGAGCGCAGGGCAAATCCAAGAAGCCGCCCAAACGGTGGAACGCATCATTTCATTGAACCCTAAAAACCTCGACAGCTATCGAGAATTGTTGGCTCAATTGCAAGCCGAAGCTTAGTTGCTAGGCGCGAGGCGCGAGGCGCGAGGCGCTAACAACTAACGACTAGCGGCTAGCGACTAGAGACTAGGGACGCATGACTAATTTGTTGTATGCCCTCAGTCGGCTGGATGCGGCTAGTTTGTTAGACATCGGGTTAGTTGCCGTCATCATCTACATGGGCTTCTACGTGATTCGCGGCACCCCCGCGGTCAATTTGCTGCGCGGTCTGCTGTTCATCGTCATCGGCGCGACCATCCTCACCAGCGCCCTCCAATTAACGGCCTTCAACTGGCTCATCCGCGTCATTCTCCCCGCGTTGTTGGTCGCTATCCCCGTCATCTTTCAACCCGAACTGCGTCGCGCCTTGGAACGCTTGGGGCGCGCTGGCGGCTGGTTCACCCGCGCGCCCACCGAAAGCCAACGGGCGATTATCGCCATTGCCAAAGCAGCTGCAGCCCTCGCCCGTCAAGGCATGGGCGCATTGATTGTGATCGAGCGACATACTGGTTTGCAACAGTATATTGATACGGGCGTGCCAGTGCAGGGGCTGGTCTCCAGCGAACTGTTGCAGACGATCTTTTTCAAAAATTCAGCGTTGCATGACATGGCGGTGGTTATTCGCGGCGACCAGATCGTGGCGGCGAGCTGCATGTTGCCGCTCATCGAAAAAGAATTTGACGATGGGCATTACGGCACGCGCCATCGCGCGGCATTGGGCATTACTGAACAGACCGACGCGCTTGCGGTGGTCGTTTCGGAAGAAACAGGCGACATCGCCGTCGCGCACAATGGGCGACTGTTGCCCGCTTTGGATGCGTCGCGCCTCCGCAATGTCTTGACGCTGTTCATGCACGGTGAAGCAGCGCGCAAACCGTAAGCCATGCGTAAAGCGATCAATAATCTTGGCTCGCTGGCGCTATCCGTCTTGCTCGCCTTCTTTATTTGGGTGGCGGCTGTCAACGAACAAAATCCACCCCGCGAGGATTATTACCCCGGCGATTTGCCCATCGAGCTCGACGGACGCCCTGCTAATATGGAGTTGGTGCAACCGCTCGCGCGCACGACGGCGCGGGTGCGTATGCGCGCGCCGCAAGCCAGCTGGGAGCGTTTACAAAGCAACAGCGCGCGCGCCTACCTTGATTTGCGCGGCGCCACAGCAGGCTTGCGCGAATATGAAGTGCAGGTGGATTTTGCCGATCCCAACATCGTCAAACTCTCGGTTGATCCGCCGCGTGTGTCATTGCGGCTGGAAGAAACACGCGAAAAAACCGTACCAGTGCGAATCGTGTTGAGCGGCGAGCCGGCCATCGGTTACGCGCTTGGTCAAACTGAACCATTGACGATGAGCGCGCAAGTGAGCGGCGCGCAATCGCGCGTGGAGCAAGTGACCAGCGTTGCGGCAAACGTCTCGACGCAGAGCGCGAAAAGTTCCCTTGAACGTGACGTTCCACTGCTGCCCTATAACGCGCAAGGCGAAGTGGTGAATGGTGTGCGCTTAAATCCGGCGACCATCAAAATCACCGTGCCAATTGAGCAACGCTTGGGTTACAAAGATGTGTCTGTGAAGGTAGATATCACCGGCACGGTAGCAAGTGGTTACTGGGTGAGCAACATCACCGTCGAGCCGACGGCAGTTACCATCGTCGGTAATCCACGCGTCCTTGAAACACTTGGAAGCGTAATTCAAACCGAGCCGATTGATTTGAATGGCGCGAAAACGAGCTTCTTGCGGCGCGCAGGCTTTGTATTGTCCGCGGGTGTCACACCGCTTTCGACGACACAAACGGTGCTGGTCACCATCGGCGTCGCGCCCATCACGGGTGGGCAGACGGTGCAACGACGCATCAGCACGCGTGGGTTGGAACGCGGTTTGCAGGCGACGATTTCGCCTGAAACGGTGGACGTGATTTTGAGTGGGCCCTTACCCATTCTCCAAACATTGCAGCTCGACGATGTGCAAGTCTTTCTCGATTTAGCCAGCGTCAGCAAGGGCGCAGGCAAATATCAGCTCACGCCCAGTGTGCTGAAGCCGGATACCCTCAAGATTGAACGCATTGTTCCCGACAAAATTGATGTCACCATCAGCAATACAGGGCTCATGACGCTGACGCGCCCTGTGACGTTCAATGGGTTGGGGCGCGGGCTACGTTTGGCATTTCTACCAGACACCGTGGCGGTTGTGTTGAGCGGATCCCTCATCGCCTTGCAAAATTTGAAAGAAGGCGATGTGCAGGTAAGCCTCAATTTACAAGGCAAAGGTGTAGGACGCTACACGCTAGCGCCCGTCATCACCAAGCCCGATACACTGACGCTGGAAAGCGTCTTACCTGAAACCATTGAGGTAGAAATTATGCGGTAGGGTTTGTGAAAGTATAACAGCCTGACCTCGCTCCCTGTCTCCCTCGCCTTGATGACGTTTTGGGCAAGTTGCAAACTTGCCCTACCCTCGCTGTAACGGAATTAATTGCTTAAACTTCATAGGCTCTACCCATGTTCGTGTGGAATGCTCATGCGGGACTTCCGTTGGTCGCACATCCCACGCGCGCATGGCGGCTGTGACCATCCACTACGAGCGCATCAAAGCCAGAAGACCCCTAATTC
>CAZDYP010000117.1:0-17045 GCA_964509505.1 uncultured Anaerolineae bacterium
CGGTGATGTCTTGAATCGTTGCAATGACACACAACCCGTCGGTGGTGGGCAATGGGCGCAAATGCACGTCGACCGGAAACTCGCGCCCATCTTTCCGCATACCCCATAGATCGAGTTTAGCGCTGTCCATGCGCGCGTGCGGCGCGCGCTCATAGTGCTGGCGTTGTTGCGTATGCGCGTGGCGTAAGCGCGCCGGCAGCAGCATTTCAATCGGCTGCCCAAGCAATTCACCATGCGCGTAGCCAAACAAGCGCTCTGCTTGTTCGTTCAGCATGACGATCTCGCCCACCTGATTAGCGATGAGCGTCGCATCGGGCAGCGCTTCTAGCCACAAAGGAAAACAATCCGCGTGAAGCAAATTCTGATGTAATCCGTCCATAGCATCCTCGCCTATTCACCTGATGAGTGGCAATGGTTCTCGCTGATCTCGCCACTCAGTCAGTATGCCCTCAATGCCTGTGTACATCACCACGATGCCGCTCAAGGCATCACCTACGGATAAACCTTCCAGAGCGTATTGAGCGCGTGCAAGCCTTTCATCCATCACGCCTCTAACTTATACAAATGGCGATTGGTGATTTCGTCGTATCGTGAAATCGCCAATCGCCATAGCTCAACCTGCTTTCGACTTTCAACTTCCTACGCAGGCACAATCAAACAATCCAACGCCTTCGCGCCTTTGCCTTCTGCAAACACCATCAAGGGATTGATGTCAATTTCTTTTACGTCGTCCTTGAGGTCAAGGCAGAGTTGCGAGAAGTTCACGAGCGCGTTCACCAGCGCGGTCACGTCAGACTTGGCTTTGCCGCGCGCTCCGTGCAGAATCGCTTTGCCTTTCAGCGATTCGATCATCTCGCACGCATCCTCCGCGTTGAGAGGCGGCACACGCAACGCGGCGTCCTGCAAGATTTCGACGAAGATGCCGCCCAAGCCGACGACGATGCCGGGCCCAAACTGCGCGTCGCGTGTCATGCCAAGAATCATTTCGGTCCCGCCGCTCACCATCTCCTGCACCGACACGCCTTGCAACTCCGCACTGGGATTGTATTGTTGTGCGTTTTCCATGATGCGCTTGAACGCCGCGCGCGCCGCCGCCTCGCTTGTGACATTCAACACGACGCCGCCCGCTTCGGTCTTGTGCATGATCTGGGGCGACACAATTTTCATGGCAACGGGGAAGCCGATGTCTTTTGCCATGCGCGTGGCTTCGCTGGCATTTTGCGCCAAGCGTTCTTGCGTCACGGGAATATCATACAATGCGAGCAACTGCTTGCCCGCGCTCTCCGTCAACGCCTGACCGTTGCTCGCGCGAATCAGCTCCAACGCCTTCACGCGTCGCGTGTCATCTCCTTTATTTCCCCTAATCTCCTCCGATTTTCCCGCGTCTCGTTTGCTTTGGAACGCGCCATAATCACACAGATGCTTCACCGCTTTCAACACGTTGTCGAGTCCCATCAAAATCGGCACGCCCTCGATTTCGTGGCGCGGGTCTTGCAGCGGCGGCAAGCCTACAGGCTGATCGCGAAATGTGCCTGCCATCTTTGACGTGCGTAACCAAATTTTGTCGGGATACCTGGCGACGGCGTCGAGCAACGTCTTGCCGCCCGGACTCGCCGCGTCGAACTTCGTGTTGCCGCCGAGCTGATGCAAGATGACGTGAATGTTCGGATCTAAGCCCATCGTGTCGAGCCCGGCTTGATGCACGTTCTGGTCAGTGAAGCCACCCGGCCCCGTCACGTCCAATGGGTTCGTGACTTGAATGTAATCGTATAGTTCTTTGCGCGCAATCGCAGCTGCTTCGGATGTGAATTGCGGGAAGTTCAAACCCACGTCAGCCGCCAAGTCAACGATGACGGAGTTTTCGCCGCCTGAGTTGGTAATCGCGGCGATGTTGTAACCCTTGGGCAATTTTGGGGAGTGCATGAGCGCCAGCGTTTCGAGCATCTCGTTCAAATCATAGACGCGGGTCACGCCGTATTTTTTCAACACGGCATCAATCACTTTGTCAGAGCCTGCGAGCGCGCCTGTGTGCGCTTGCGCCATCTGCATGCCTTGTGCGGAGCGTCCTGATTTCAAGACGACGATGGGCTTGCGGCGTTGCGCGCACAGTTCGGCTGCTGCGAGAAAGACATCCGCTTTGCGGAACTGCTCGACGTAACAGCCGATGACCTGTGTGTGTTCGTCGTCGGCGAACGCGCGCACGCAATCGCCCACGTCAATATCCACTTCGTTGCCTGTGCTGAGGACATGTGCGATGTCCACATAGCGATCCAAACAATTCACGATGACCGTGATGGCGAGACCGCCGCTTTGAAACGCGAGCGACAATTTGCCGACACGCTGACAGGCATTCGCCGTGTTAGGCATGCCCGCAAATTTATAGACCGAGCTCATGTTACCATAGCAGTTTGGTCCGACGATGCGAATGCCCGTGCGTTGCACGAAGTCCACCATCATTTGGTGACGACGCTCACCCTCCTCGCCGCCCATTTCGGCGAAACCGCTCGTGATGATGTTGATGGCTTTCACGCCTTTCGCCGCGCACTGCTCCAACGCGTCGGGCACGAGGCTTGCGCGCACCGAGATGAGTGCGAGCTCGACGGGCTCTGGGACATCGGTCAAGCGCGGATAGGCTTTGACGCCGTCCACCTCAGGATAATTGGGATTGATGGGATAGACGCGCGGCGGCGTCTTGAGCGCGATGAACTGTTTGAAGATGGTGTTGATGTAGCTCCAATTCGGCGAGACGCCAATGACGGCGACCGAATCGGGGTTGATGAAAGACTGGATGCTTTGATCCACTACGTTTTCTCCTCCTAAGAGAATTGGGATTGATTGGTTTAAAGCCACCGTCGCGCGCGCGCTTTGTATTGACGATACGCCTCACCGAACTTGCGCTCCAAATAGGCTTCTTCGCGCGCAATCACCATGCGATTTATTAGGCTGATGACGATGGGCAACACCACGAGGGGCCACAACACATTAAGCAGGAACGCTACGCCGATATAGAGCGACGCGAATGCGAGATAAATGGGATTGCGTGTATAGCGAAAGGGCCCTGTCGTGATGAGCGCCGTCGTCGGTTGGTCAGGGCGGAGCGGCGTGCCTGCGCCGCGCATGAGTCGTACGGCGGGGAAGGCGAGCAGGAAAAACGGCGCAAACAAAATGAAGCCAATGGCTTGTGCGATGGTTTGTGGCAACACGGTGAAGGGCAAGGCGACATGCAAGCCCAAGCCTAGCAATAAGCCGCCCATGTAAATCACGGGAGGGGGCAACATAACGCCTGCATGGTCAGGAGAGGTATAATCTACCATAAGGCATTCACGCATGAAAAGTCAGTCTGCCAAGACCATTGGCATGCGTTTCGCTTGACTCAGGCGGGCGGCAAAAGCCAATGCGGCTAGCAAATCCTCGCGCTGTAAGTTCGCGTCATCCGCCAGAATTTCCTCGAAGGTCATACCTGCGCTCAATAATTCGAATAACGTCCCAACAGGATAGCGCAAGCCACGAATGCAAGGTGTGCCGTGGCAAATGGCAGGCTCTATGGTAATACGCTCCAATCATTTTTGCTGCTGGTTATGCAAAAACTTCTCCACGCGCAAGTTAGAAACTTGCTCTACATTATTTCGTGGCAATGAACACCGTCACGTACGGATCAATGGGTTGCGCGGCGTCGTCGCTGTAGTCGCGTTGCGCGCGAATTTCGCTGAAGCCCGTCAGCTCAAGCAGCAACAGCAACTCATGCTTGAAGAACCAACGCTCCAAGCCTGTGTGTGTTTCAGTGCGTGTGAGCTGCCCGTTGACATACAACTCATAGCGGCGATCTTCTTCAAAAATTTGTTGCCACAGGTCGAGGCGCGTCAAACGCCGATACACTTTGAGCGCCGCGTCGTGGTGTGACACTTCAAAATGAAAGCGCCATGGACTCGGAATGGCTTCGCGGGGATGGTCGAGTTGATAGCAGCCCCATTCGGGCCAGAACGCCGTCAGCACGAGCTGCCCACCGTCTATCAGGTGATGATAAAAACGGCGTAACGCCTCCCGCTCGGCTTCGCGATTACACAACAACGCAAACGAACCACATGGCACGATGATGGTGTGGTATTGGCGGGGCAAGTCGAGCGCTTGCATGGGCGTTTCATACAACGTCGTGGCGAGCCGTTCAATGGCTAATAGCTCACGGCAATGCGTGAGCATATCGGCGGAGATGTCGCAGCCCTCAACGCGCAAGCCCGCGCGCAACAAGTGGCGTAAGATGCGCCCTGTGCCACAACCCACGTCCAGCGCAACGCCGCCGTTCTGCGCGACGATGCGCTCGAAAAAAAACAAATCTTTGCGGTGCTTTGCTTCAGACAGATTCAGCCAGCGCCAACTGAGCGCGGCAAGTCCATGATAAAGCTCTTGCCCTGTGATACTCATTGCTCACACTTTACCACAAAGACGCCAAAAAGACGAAGGCGCAAAGAAAGACCTCGCGGGTCGTCAGAACCCCGCGAGGTCTTGCGCTGTATTGACACTCTCGTGACGATGCGTAGGTCTCGTAACATCTTGGCAGCAGTTTCAATGGCATGAGCCGCTGCTTTTTCCTATGCCTCAGCGCTAACGCCGACTCGCTCGATGAACCCTGTAAACGCCTGTCTGACATTTGACCTTCCTGACTTGAGTCACCGCGCAGCGCTGGGCTGCAGTTTATACTGCGCGCCTATATTGTACCGCTATGTAGGCACGATCAAGCAATCCACCGCCTTCGCGCCCTTGCCCTCATCCAACACCAGCAATGGATTGATGTCAATCTCCTTCACTGCGCCACGCAAGTCAAGGCATAGTTGCGAGAAGTTGAGCAAGACGTTGGCGATGGCTGCGAGGTCGGCGGGCTTTTGTCCCCGCGCGCCTTTCAAGATCGCCGTGCCCTTCAACGACTCGATCATCTCACGCGCTTCGTCCGCATCCAACGGCGGCACGTTCAAGATGGTATCTTTCAAAATCTCGACGAAGATGCCGCCCAAGCCGAAGATGATACCGGGGCCGAATTGTGGGTCGCTCGTCATGCCCACAATCGTCTCGCGCCCGCCTGTTACCATCTCTTGCACGGACACGCCTTGCAGTTCAGCGTGTGGGTTGTAGCGTTGCGCATTCTGCATGATGCGCTCGAAGGCGGCGCGCGCGTCATCTTCATTCGCTACGTTCAAGGCGACGCCGCCCGCTTCGGTCTTGTGCATGATTTGGGGTGAGACAATCTTCAATGCGACAGGGAAGCCAATTGCTTTCGCTGCTTGCGCCGCCTGGTCCGCGCTCGTCACAACGCGTTCTTGAGTGACGGGAATGCCATACAGCGCCAGCAACTGTTTTCCCGCGCTCTCCGTCAATGCTTGCCCATTCGCCGCGCGCACCAACGCCAATGCCTTCTCGCGTTGCGTTGCAGCGCCGTTATTTCCTCTAATGTTCCCTAATTTCCTCGCTTCTCTTTTCCGCTGAAATTCGGTATAGCGCATCAACGCATTCGCCGCGCGCATCGTGTTCTCGATGCCTTGCAAAAATGGCACGCCGTCCAAATCTGTCGCAGGTTCGACCATGTCGGGCATACCAAACGCTTTGTCTTTGAACGAGCCATTCATCTGTGAGGAGCGAATGAACAATTTGTCAGGGTACTTCGCGAGCATTTCTTTGGTGAGCTTGCCAATCGGCGTCGCCATGTCCATGCGCCCTACGCCGCCCGAAAAAATCAGAATGGTGTGAATGTTCGGGTCGTTGCCGAACGCTTCGAACGCCGCGCGTTGCACGGGTGGGTCATATACCGCTTGCCCTGTTAAGTCAATGGGATTGGCGACGGTGCCATACTCGTATAGGACTTTGCGGATTTGCGCCGCGCCTTCCTCGTTGATGGGGGGAAAGTTGATGCGGTAATCATTCGACAAGTCGGACATGATGCCGACTGCGCCGCCCGAAAACGTGATCGCGCCGAAGCCGTTGCCCTTGGGCAGCTTGCGGGTGTGCATGATGGCGAGCGTCTCCATCATCTCGTCTAAGGTGTTCACGCGCAACACGCCGAGTTTCTTGAGCGTCGCATCAATGATGCCGTCCGAGCCGACGAGCGAACCCGTGTGCGCTTGCGCTGCTTGCCGTCCCGCTTCCGAGCGCCCAATTTTAATCATCACGATAGGTTTGCGCGCCTCCGCGCAGCGTTCTGCCACCGCGATGAATTTTTCGGGATTGCGGAATTGTTCGACGTAACAGGCGATGACGCGTGTCTGTTCGTCGGCGGCGAAATACTCCAGACAATCCTCGGTTTGCAAATCGGTTTCATTGCCTGTGCTGATGGCGTGCGCGAAACCCCATTGACGGTCGTTGAACTGCTGCACCAGATTGATGGCGAGACCGCCGCTCTGAAATGCCAGCGACAACACGCCTTTTTTCATTGGCGGGTATGTGCCTGCCATGCCGGGATAATTGTTAGGC
Source organism: uncultured Anaerolineae bacterium (assembly GCA_964509505.1). Classification (GTDB taxonomy): domain Bacteria; phylum Chloroflexota; class Anaerolineae; order JACRMK01; family JACRMK01; genus CAZDYP01. Next base: position 6,457 of record CAZDYP010000117.1, read on the forward strand.
ACTGATAACACCCCGAAGCAATTCGGTCCCACGATGCGAATGCCTGAGCGTTGCACGAAGTCGCGTAGCCATTGCTTGCGCCGCGCGCCTTCCGCGCCGCCAATTTCCTCGAAACCGCTCGTCAAAATGTTGACGCCTTTGACGCCCTTGGCTTCGCATTGTCGCAAGGCCTCGGGAATCATGCGACTTGGCAACGAGATGAGCGCCAGCTCCACCTCGCCCGGCACCTCGGCGAGTTGGGGATATGCTTTCAAGCCCGCAATCTCAGGATAATTGGGATTGACCGGGTAGATGGGCTGGGCGTACTTCCAACGAATGAGGTTGTTGAGGATGGCATTGATGAAACTTGGATTGGGTGAGACGCCAATGATGGCGACCGATTGGGGATTGAGAAAGTAAGTCAGCGGATGAGCTGTCATGGTTATAAAGACCTCGCGGTTAATGGAGTGATTTTCGATTTGGAATTGTGAGGGGATGGGAATATCGGTATAATGCGCCACACTTGTAGCACAGGAGTATGCAATGGTCAACACTGCAGCTAATCATACACCACCTAGCCGCTTGCAGCATTCTATGACGGATACGACGGCGCTAGCAGCGCGTGTGTGCGCGTTTTTATTGGCGATATACTTGCTCACGTATAGCGGGGTGATCACCATTTCCGACGAAGTGATCATGATGTCCACTGCCGAAAGCCTCGCCAAGCGCGGTAAATTTACTGCAAATCCCACCTTTTGGAAGTACAACCTCTATTTGTTCAATGCCGAAGCGGGCGATGTTGTGCCGACGGTGGAGCCATTGCAGCCGCTCTTGTCTGCGCCATTGGCTTGGTTGGCTTTGCAGCTGCCGCATGTTGGACTCATTCATCTGACAGTTCTGTTCAACGTAGGTGTGACCGTCATCACTGCGCTCGTCGTGATGATCGTGGTGTGCGAACTAGGCTATAGCGCGCGCATTAGCGCCGCTTGCGCGCTGCTCTATGGTCTTTGCACCATTGCCTTCCCATACAGCAAAGTCTATTTTCGCGAGCCGCTCGCAGGACTATTCGTGTTGTTAGCTGTCTGGTGTCTGGCGCGTTTGCAAAGTCGCAAAAATGTCTGGTACGCGCTGGCTGGTTTGGGCGTCTTGGGCGTGACGTATTTTGCCAAAGAAGCGGTGCTGTTGGTCTTACCGATCTTCGGGCTTATGGCAGGCGTGATGCTGCAAGCCTGGCTGCCCCCTCAGCTCCGCCGTCGCCTGTGGCAGCTTGCACTCGTGGCAGTTGTCGTGGTCAGCATCGCGCTCGGCGCCTTAGCCATCTTGGGCTTGAATCCTGACAGCACGGTGATTGGTCAACGCACCTTGTCAGCACTGCGAACTTTGCCAACACGGTTTGCGGAGTACCCGAAAATCATCGAAGCCTTCGTAGGATTCCTCGTTTCGCCCGGCAAAAGTTTTTGGGTGTTCACGCCACTGGCGCTGGCTACCCTCTGGGCGTTTCCTCGCTTCTATCGCGCTCATCGCCACGTTGCGTTGCTCATCGCAGGCATCAATCTGTTGTGGATAGGCGGCTACGCGCTCACCAAGTACGAAGTGTGGTGGGGTGGCTTGAGCTGGGGGCCGCGTTTTCTGGTGCCGTTAGCGCCATTGGTCACCATTCCACTTGCGCCCTTGCTCGTCGCTATCTCACAGTCGTCAGCGCGTGGGCAGCGACTCGTCTTTGGCGTCATCGTGTTGGTCAGCTTCTACGTACAACTGATTGGCGTGGGACTCGACATCCGCGTGTATGCCGACGGCGTCTATGCCATCCCAGGCGACATCCGCGTTTTACCCCTTTGGGATTATCGCTACTCGCCGCCGCTTTGGAACCTTTCTACTGTTTTGCGTCCCGATAATTGGAACTTCAGTTGGGCGCGCCATGTGTGGGGACACGAGCAGTTTACCCTTGAGCTGTTCGATTGGCGTATCTTAGGTGTGGCGTTGTTGTTTGTGGGTGGCAGCACATTTTTCCTTGCGCGTGCGTTCGCGCAACACACCGCGCCATCCCGTCGCGCCGCTCTCAGCGCGTGGGGCATCACGCTAATCATTTCTATCGTCGCATCCGCTCTGATTGTCATGGCTACGCACGACGACCCGCGTTTCTTCGGCGGGGATGATCGCCGTCAATTGCTCCAAACGATTGATGAGCAAGAACAACCGCACGATGTGCTATTGCTCAGCGATAACACGCTCACACGATTCGTGCTGAACTATAGTCACGCCTCGCTCAATTGGTATGGGGTGCGTGTTGAAGAAGAGCTATCCGAAGGCTCCATCGTCTTGATTGATTCCATCATCAAAGCCAATCCGCGCGTGTGGTTGATGCTCAACTACTCGCCCAAACGTCCCGCGCTACGCTCCGTCGAAAATTACATGACTGCCAAAGCCTATCCCGTGCAGCGGGAAATTTTTAGCGACTATGCTCAGCTCGTTTTGTACTCCACGGTGAACGCCCCTGACCCACTACATCCGCAGCATACAACCCAATGGCGTTTGTCCGATGAAATCGAGCTGAACGGTTTCGATTTAAGCAATCAACACTTAGCGCTAACTTATACGCGCGGTTCTTATGTGCAGTTGTCGTTGCTGTGGCGAGCGCTGAGACCGCTCACGAAAAATTACACCGTCTTCGTGCAGATCTTATCGCCTAGCGGTCAATTGGTGTGGCAATCAGATCGTCAACCCATGAATGGCGCGCGCGCAACCTCCAGCTGGAAACCTGACGAACCTATCCGCGACAACTATGGTTTTGTCTTGCCCGAGGATTGGGCCGCTGGTTCGTATCGTATCATCGCGGGGATGTATGAGTGGCCCTCGCTCAAGCGCTTGTCTGTGCGCGGCGCGGGTCAACCTGAACGGGACTACATTGAGTTAGGTCTGATTGTGGTGCAATGACAGACAGCGCCTCAGGGTCTGACCCATAGATGCTTGCCATTCGGTAATTGGTGATAGCGATATTTGCGCGCTTGCGCGTATTGCGCGAGTGGTTCTTCGAGATCTTCGTCTTCAAAGCCTAGAAACAGGGCGCGCGGTGGACGCGCATTCAACACGGTCTCGATGTCGTCAATCGTAAAGATGCGTTGGACGCGCCGCTCGTCGGGCGATAGCAACCCACCTACGCGATACGCGAACGGTCCCGTCGCCAATTCAGGATAAATAGATAGCCCCGCTTCGAGCGGAAACAGCGGCGCGAGCGTCACAATGGCGCCATCTCCCGTGCGTTCCCGAATCCAAACCCCTGCTTGGTGTGCTTGCACTGGCGTCCATTGCGCGGGCGTCAATAATACTGCCGTGCGCTCAACACTGCCCCAAAGCTGTGGCAAGAACAGCGCCACCAATAACGGCATCAACCACGCGCCATAGCGTTTGCCGAGCCAAGCGGGCGCTGCCCAACCAATGCACAAAACCAAAAAGGGTATGGGCGCAAAGAAGTATTGCAGAAACGAGGGCGTGGGTAACAGGGCTGCGATGAACAACGCACACGCCATACCCGCCGATAGCCAAAAGGGCTGCGCGCCTTGCCGTCGCCACGTGATGATCACGCTCAATCCAAACACCATCAACACGACCCACGTTGGACCGATCCACGCTACGTCAGTCATAAAGTAGCTTAGTTTGCTGCCCCAATCCATCGCGCGCGCATAGTCTTGCGCCGCTCGCCATTCCGTATTCAACACCGCATAGGTGACGTTGCCGAAAAAAAATTGGGTAGGCGCGAACAGGCTCAACAGCAAAATGGGCAACCAGCCGACTGTGAAGCCAAGCGCGAAAAATCGCCAGTGCGCCCGCCGTGTGGCAGCGAGCCCTAACGCTAACACAAACGGCAGTAGCGTCAACACAAAGGTCGCGCGCAAACCACATGCGATTGCCAAACACAATCCGCTGAATCCATAGGCTCGTCCGCTTTCAGCGCGTATGAATACAGTGAGGGCGCACAAACTCCAGAAAATGCTCGTATCGTGATTCCAAGCAAACCCGCTCGCATACTGGCTGATGGGTAAAAGCAGCCAAAGCCACGCGGTGGCAAAACTGCTGATGGCTGTGTCGCTAGTGTGATGCTGTCCACGCGCCAGGCGCCATATAAGCCAGGCGCTGCCGGTTGCCGCTAGCGCTGAGATAAGCCGCGCGCCCAACAACAAATGATCCGTGAACAGAAATATCCCAGCGTAAAGCCAGCTTAAATAGGGCAGATGAAAATAGGGAAAATCTCGATAGGGAAGCAACCCTAGACGACCAATGAGCCAACCGCTGGCTACAAATTGGTGTTCGTCGTGGTTCAGTGGTTTGCTCACTGCGTTGGCAAACACCAGCAGCAGTAAGCCTAACCACAACCCACCCATTACTAAACGATACATTGAGATACGAACATAAGGGCGGGCATTTGCCCGCCCTATTCGTTTTGCCCTAAAGATAGGTCCGCCCTAGCGTTTCTGCTACCATCGCTGGTCGGTCACTGCCTTCCACTTCGACGGTGGCTTCGCTTTTCACTTGCACCCAGCGCTTGTTGGGGTCTTCGATGACTTCCATCAACTTGCGATGCACGCGGATGCGTTTGCCCACAGGCACAGGCGCTGTGAAGCGCACTTTGTCGAGACCGTAGTTCACGCCCATCTTCGCACCGGGCAAGCGCAAGCGCACGCCCTCAGCCCCATGCCCCAAAAAACCCGCGAGCATGGAGAGCGTGAAATAGCCATGCGCGATGGTGCCGCCGAACATCGTCTTGCTCGCGCGCTCAGGATCAACGTGAATGAATTGATGGTCGCCCGTCGCATCTGCGAACTTATTCACCATCTCTTGTGTGACCAACACCCAATCGCCCACGCTGATTTCTTGCCCGATGTATTTCTTGAACTCCTCGACGCTGGTCACTTCAGTATTTTCCATAGGTTCAGACCTCAAAGCGAATTAGATATAGGATACAAGATACAGGATGCAGGGGATGGGATAGCTTTATCTCACACCCTGCATCCTGCATCCTGCATCGTGCATCGTGTATCAGTTAGCCGCCAAATGCTGCAACGCCAGCTCGCGATGATACTCCACATCGCCGTACAGCGGCTCGTAGTATTTGGCGCGCTTGAACCACAAATGCAAATCGAACTCCCAGGTGAAGCCGATGCCGCCATGTACCTGAATGGATTCGCCGCACACCTTGCGCGCCGCATCGCCGACGAAGGCTTTGGCGACGGACGCGGCCAGCGCCGCATCGGGCGCCTTAGCGTCTTGCGCCCACGCCGCATAATACACCGCCGCATGTGAGCTCTCGACATCCACGAGCATGTCGGCGCATTTGTGCTTGATGGCTTGGAACTGGCCGATCTTCTGACCAAATGCCTCGCGCACCTTCGCGTACTCGACCGACATTTCCATCGCTTTGCGCGAGCAACCCAACATCTCCGCCGCTGCGCCGACAGCCGCTTTTTGCAACACCTCTTTCATCACGGGCCACGCAGCGTCAATCTCGCCGATGACATTTTCTTCGGGTACCATGACGTTTTTGAAGGTCACTTGCGAGGCTTTGCTCGTCATGTCAATGTGATTCATGGGTGACATTTCGACGCCTGCCGCTTTCGCATCCACCGCGAACAACGAGATGCCTGTGGGTGATGAGGAGGTGCGCGCAGGCACCAGAATCACATCAGCGGCATGGGCGAATGGCACGAACCGCTTCAAGCCATTCAACACGAAGCCGCCGCCGCCCGATTCCGCCTTCAACTTAATCGCTTCGGGCCCCCAGTTGTGCGCCTCTTCGAGGATGCCCATGGTGGCGATGAGGTTGCCGCTGGCGATGCCGCCAAGATATTTTCCCTTTTGCTCTTGGTCGCCCGCTGCATTAATCGCCGTGCCTGCGAGGACGACGCTGGAAAAGAATGGGCCGGGAAACACTGCGCGCCCCATCTCTTCGAGCAACAGCGACAACTCAATCGTGCCGAGGTTCAATCCACCGTGATCTTCGGGAAAAGTCAAACCGAGCCAACCCAAATCGGCAATCTCTTTCCACATCTCGCGGCTGAAGCCCGCCTTGTCCTCGAACATGGTGCGCACGAACGTGGTCGGGCATTTCGCGCTGAGAAACTCACGCGCGTTATCCTTCAACATCACTTGATCTTGAGTGAAATCGAAATCCATTGAAAATCTCCAAAGGTGTGAACGATAGAGTAATTAGTAATTGGTAATGGTGATTGGTGATTGGTGATTGGTCGTTAGTCATTGGAAACAATTAATTACAAACCCCCAATTACTAATTACTAATTACTAATTACTTTTCTTTCTGCTTCGCAATCTCGATGCGGTCACTGCGTACTTCTTTTGGCAAGCCCAGCACGCGCTCGCCGATGATGTTCTTCTGAATCTCGGACGAGCCTGCGTAAATCGTCGGGGCGCGCGATTGCAAGAAGTCAATACCCCAGGCGCTGCGCCGTCCACCCGGGCGTTCTGATTCAGCCAGCTCGTCGGGCATACCTTCCAAGATGCCGCCGTAGGGGCCGAGAACTTCTAACACCCACTCGTGATACCGCTTGTCGAACTCGCTGTAATACAATTTGGCAATCGAAGATTCGGGACCGGGGCGTTGTCCTTTTTCAAAGCGCGACAAGATGCGGAGGCTGGCATAGCGCATGACCTCGATTTCGACGTAGGCACGGCCGAGCTTCTGGCGCACGGCGGTTTCTTCAAAGGCGCTATGCCCATTCACTTTGAGTTGCTTGGTCACTTCAACCAGCCGGCGCAACGACAGCATGTATTGGGTGACGCGATTCAAGGTGCCGCTGCCGCGCTCGAAGCCCAGCGTCGTCTGCGCGATTTGCCAGCCTTGATTGAGCGCGCCGACCAGATTGGATTTCTCGACGCGCGCATTGTCGAAGAAGACTTCGCAGAATTCTGCGCCGCCTGTGATTTGTTTGAGCGGGCGCACCTCGATGCCGGGTTGCCGCATCGCAATCAGGAAACACGAGATGCCTTGATGCTTCACGACATTCGGATCCGTGCGCGCGAGCAACAACCCCCAGTCGGCGATGTAACCTGCGCTCGTCCACACCTTCTGACCATTGATGGCGAAGTGGTCGCCCTTGTCCTCGGCGCGTGTCTTGAGCGCGGCGAGGTCAGATCCTGCATTCGGCTCTGAATACAGTTGACACCAAATTTCTTCGGCGGTCAGCATCTTCTTGAGGAAGCGTTGCTTTTGCTCTTCGGTGCCGTGATGAATGATGGTCGGGCCAACGATTGGCACGCCCAAGCCCATACCCGAAGCCGGCGCATTGAAGCGCACCATCTCATCGGCGACGATGGCTTGCTCCATCGGGCGCGCCTCTTGTCCACCATAGGCTTTGGGCCAGCCCATGCCCACGAAGCCCGCGTCGTATAGTTTGCGAATCCACGCCTTGCGATCTTCCAGTGTTTTCAGTTCTTCTTTCGGCAGGTTTTCCTCGAACCACTTACGCACCTTCGCGCGAAACGCGAGGTCTTCAGGGGTAAAGGTTAAATCCATACTTTCTCCTTAAAGTAATTTTTCTTCGGGCTTTGTAGCTAAAAGCCACAAACGCCTAAGGTCATATCGTCAATGAAGAAGCTGGTTGGATAGCTAAACTCCACAGCTGATGCTAAAGACAGAGTCCATGATTGTCCACTATAGCCCGACACATCCAGTGTCGTGGTTTGCCATGTCTCACATGGGCTAACATTACTCAAGCGGTGCAGCTCGTAGCCATTCCCATAGACATCACGCAACTCGATGCTGAGTTTATCATATTCTTGGCTAGTGGGAAGTCCCGTGCTTCTCACGTACCATGAGTAAGACAAACACATTGGTTGCCCATTTGCGGGAATGGTAAGTGATTGACTCAAGCCATCCGCAGCATAATCATATCCGCGCTGGGAGGAATCCCTCGATTGATCGAGTCATAAGTAGGCCCACTACTCCCCAAAGCATTCCGTCCAGCATTGGTAAAAGTCAAGCGCATAGTGTAATAAGGGTCAGGGTTTGTGCCTGCCACCAGTGGTTGAGAGGACCCTGTGGGTGGTGGAGGACACTGACTTTGCAAGGCAAAGGGCGCAGCTTCTGCGAACTGGATGCTGTGGCTAGAAATCAGCAGCAAAGCAAGTAACAATAAATGCTTTGTTGTCCCAAGCCAAAAGTTCACTGTTTTAGGTGCACTGTGTTGCATATCGCTTTTACTATTGCGTCGTTGTTTTGTTAATCCAACCAACGAATCTAACAAAACGTGGGTCTGGGTTTTTAGAAGTATGCACTGTCACTATCGCTTTGGTTGGAAGATGAAACCAATAAGTGCCCATTTGGTAAGCTTCAGATACCAACCACTGCATATCAGGCGACAAGGATAGCGGTGCGAAAGGACTCCCCGTTGCTGAAACATTGAAGGAGGCTAAAATGCGGGTTGTGCCATCATATACATTGAGTAGCTTAATATGTTCGATGGGTTGTTGTCCATCTATCTGACACAACACAACTTCATTCGGGTCGGGCGACCAGGTTAAACCGCACATCTCCCGTCCCCAAGGTTGAAGAATGATGGGAGACTGTTTTTGATTTTCTATTGAACGCCAAGCCAGACCTTGTGGAGTCCCAACAAGGTATTTGGAGCCGTCAGGCGACAAATTCGTTATATCATTGTCATCGCTCCATTCAAACACTTTGCGGATGGCTTTGCTGTTTGGGTCTGTGGCCCAGAGTTCACGTGGCTTGAGATCAGCGGCTTTCGCACGTGCGTAATAAATTTCTCGCTGGTTTGCAGCCCAACCCACGATGTGCCAAGTTAGCTCAGGTTCGAAAGTTTGCAGCCTTGCGCGAGTGCCTGTAGCTATGTCTACAACATCCATAGCTGTTCCATCTGCACCTTCCACTTTTTTCGATGCGCTATAAATGAGTGAGTGCCCATCAGGCTTCCACATGATTTGCGACGCATCAAGAGCAAGTTGTTTGAGTCCACTGCCATCTAAATTAACCAGCCACAAAGAACGCGGTATGCCTCGATAGGGCGCAACGGTAAAAGCCAGTTGTCGTCCATTGGGAGCAATTTTGACTTCTTGCATCACTTGGTTGTCAAAGCGTACAACCAATTTGCGACTACCAATGTCTCGTGGGTCGGACAACCACAGCGCGCTACCCAATTCCATCGGCTGGCTGGAATTAGGCAAGCCTTCAACCCACAAAGCGTTAAAGTTTGACGAGGGTAACGGCAACGCAGTGGGGATGGGTGTGGTGGTTGGGGTGTCGGTTGGGGGAACCGTGGGTTTGGGTGGCGGAGTTCCTTTCGGTCCGATGGTTGGATAAATGGGGGGTGTGCGAGTCGGCAAAGGCGATGGCAACTGCCCCGGCAAAGGATATGCTGCGGGAGTGGCTGTTAAGTTAAGAGGCGTGGGTGTGACTGTCTGTATCGCTTGTGCAATAGGACGCGCTGGTGTTGGCTGAGATTCGATTAGACGTTGTCCAACAAAAGACAACGCCCAAAATCCCAAGATTCCACTCATTACGAGCAGAACCAATAAACTCCCAACAATCAGTGGTAATTTCTTCAAAGTGTACACCCCCGCTTATCCAACTCTTACTTTGTCTTTTGTTGTGCAATTTCGATACGGTCCGTCCGCACTTCTTTTGGCAAGCCCAACACACGCTCGCCGATGATGTTCTTCTGCACCTCCGAGGTGCCCGCGGCAATCGTGCCTGAGCGCACCGCAAGGAAATTGAACGACCAATTGCGCTGCTGCCCTTCGCCCTTCAACTCCTCCGGCGCGCCTTCGTTAAGTCCACCGTAGGGTCCCATGATATCGAGAATCCACTCGTGGAAACGCTTGGCGAACTCGCTGTAATACAATTTCGTAATCGAAGATTCGGGACCGGGGCGTTGTCCTTTCTCTAAACGTGAGAGAATCCGCAAGCCTGAATAGCGCATGACTTCGATTTCGACGGCGGCGCGTCCAAGTTTTTGTCGCACGAGCGGGTCCTCAAACGCAGTGTGTCCGTTCACCTTCAAGTTCTTCGTCGCCTCAATCAAACGTCGCAGCGTCATCGTGTTCGCCGTGACACGGTTGAGCGTGCCACTGCCGCGCTCGAAGCCAAACGTCGTTTGCGTGTATTGCCAACCCTGATGGAGCTGACCGACCAACATGTTCTTCTCGACGCGCGCATTGTCGAAGAAGACTTCGCAGAACTCCGCGCCGCCCGTAATTTGCTTCAAGCGCCGCACGTCCACCCCGGGTTGGCGCATGTTCAACAAGAACATCGAGATGCCTTGATGCTTCGGCACGTTGGGATCAGTGCGCGCGATAAGCAAGCCCCAATCGGCGAGGTAGCCGCTGCTCGTCCAGACCTTCTGCCCGTTGATGGCCCAATGGTCGCCCTTGTCCTCCGCGCGTGTCTTGAGCGCGGCCAAGTCCGAACCCGCATTCGGCTCCGAAAACAATTGGCACCAAATCTCGTCGGCGGTCAAAATGTTTTTGATGAAGCGTTGTTTCTGTTCTTCGGTGCCGTGATGGATGATGGTGGGACCGACGATGCCGACGCCCAAGCCAATTTGTCCCGAGGGCGCATTGACGCGCGCCATCTCGTCTTGCAC
>CAZDYP010000118.1:0-16979 GCA_964509505.1 uncultured Anaerolineae bacterium
GCCGAGCCTGCAAGGATCGCGAGCCATGGACCTTTGAGCGGCAACGAGCGCTGCGCTTCGCCGCGCCCTACATCTTCCTGACGCGCCAGCGCAACGGACACCAAGCCAAAGAAGAAGAACCCAAATAAGTATGGCACAAGCGCGATGCGCCCCAGCCACGTATTGATGAGCGCGAGCAGCGCCAGCAACAACACACCCAAGCGAAAGCGAAAGCCGATGCTGTCAAAATCGAGTGAGGCTTGCGACATGCTCACACCACGCCACCACGCGAAGACACCCATGAGGATGACGAGCATTTCAGGCGAAAACGCGATAAACAAGCGCGCGATAGCGCTAGGTACTCTCACCAACCAGCTGAGGTCGAGCGGGGTGAAGTGTGAGAAGACCGTGAGGCGCAAGACGATGAAAATCGAAAGCGCTGCCAGCGTGACGCTCAACGTTTGCTGTTGTCGCAGACGCAAGTGTGAATTCAACAAGAAACGCGACGAATACAACGCGATGGCGACGAGTGTGGCGAAGGTGAACACACTGACGCGCGGCTCACCCATCACCGCTAAGGCAACGCCAAAGAAGCCGTACGCCCAACACAGCTCCATCGCTGCACAGGAGAGCGTCAACAGCTCGCGTCTTGGATTGAATACGTCTTGCCAAGTGGTCGTTGTCATAGTCAACCGTGCGCAGCGCTCACTCTTCAGGCTCGCTTTCCCATTCGCCCGGATCTTCCACGTCAATTTTATCTGGGTCAACGTGGAAAATACGAATGCCTGCGAGCTCTACCGATTCGTCGCCCTTGTATGAAGTGTCGAGTGAGACGAGCGAAACTTGCCGCCCTGCGTCTTTGAGTTTGAGCAACGTCGTCAACAATTTGTCGTTGACGACGCACGTCACAATCGCCATGGTCGCGCCCCATGCTAAGCGCGCGGATTCGGCGAGCAACAGTTGGCTGAAATCTGCCGTTGGATAGCCCGTAATCGCGGCGAGGGCTTCGAGAATTTTCAAGAGCTGGTTCGGGTCGCGGCCTGGCATCACTTTGATGGATTGGTCGGAGCGTGGCACGCTGCCATTCGCAATCAGGCCGACGGCGTATTTTTGTTTCGTCGCGTGATCGGCAATCGAAGCGGCGGCGCTGATCATACGTTCCAGCAAGGCGGTGTCCGTGCCATGCCAATGTTTCTCGAAAGTATTGACGCACAAGAACACGGCGAGATGCGGCACAATCGAGGATTCGAGCACGCGCACTTGCAATTGACTGCGACGCGCCGTGGCTTTCCAATGAATGCGTTTGAAGGAATCTTCGGGATGATAGTCGCGCACGCCGACATTGCGCGAGGGGTCTTCAAAAATCGTCGGAGGCCCCCGTCGTTCGCCAAATGGACTCTTGCTGGGAATGCCAAGCTCCGCCAGGTCAAGCAAGCGCGGATAGACGATGAGTCGGGTCAGTGGCTTGATCGTCAGCGTGCTGGTAAACAAACCGAAGATGTCGCCAGAGCGTACGTTGGCGGGACCGAGGAAATAAAAGCCGCGATACTTGCAATACACCTGATAGCGCCAGTTTACGCGCTCGAACCAACGCGTCGCCGTGAGATGCGCCAGCACGCCGACTTTCGGTTGCGACGTGGGCGAGATGCGCCCATTGAGAAACGGCAGCTTCAACGGCACTTGGTCTTCGACCTGCACCCATGCCAGCGGCAAGAACTTGCGATTGGTGAGGCTCACGGTCAAGTCAACTGTTTCACCCGCGAAGGCGCGCGTCTCCGAACAACGTCGCTCGTATTCGACGGCGCGCAAGGCGAAGCGATTCCATGACCACGACAAGGCGCAAATGGTGAGCAGCAACGCGCCCATTTGCGGCAACGCACCCTGTCGGAAGAGGAAGCCGATGAAGATGAGCAAGAGCGACAAGCCAATCCACGCATCGTTGAACATCGCCGTGCGTTGCTCGCCGGCGCGCGCCATCAACTCCTTGACGCGCTCTTCGAGCGTCTTGCCTGACGAGGCGCGAGAGAAAAGAGAAGACACCGTGTACATAGGCTAATGCAATTGCCACGCTGGTTGCAGGACAGGAAAGATAAGGCTTTCGCACAGAGAAAATTCGCTGTCACGATCCGTTTGCCGTTGCAAAGCAAAGTTGAGATTTTCGAGGAACAGTTCGGGCAATTGGCAAAAAGCGCATTTGCTTGAGCGTCAGGGGATATTGTTCCAGCGCGTGGTCAAGGGTCTTGAAAGCGCTGACCGACACATGCCCGCCGTTACTTTTCCACGGGCACCGCCACGCTGCCGACCACTTCCCTCACGATCTCATCCGCCGTGCGCCCGCGCAATCTCGTCTGTGGGCTGATGATGAGGCGATGCGTCAAGACGTAGGGCGTCAGGTGCTTCACGTCGTCGGGGATGACGAAGTCGCGTCCGCGAATCGCCGCCAATGCTTGCGCCGTGCGATGCAACGAGAGCGAACCGCGCGGACTCGCGCCGAGCTGCACGGCAGGATGCTCGCGCGTCGCGCGCACGACAGCGACGATGTAATCACGCACCGATTGTTCGATACGCACTTGCTTCACTGCGGTCTGCATCACGCTCAACTCGTCGGCTGTGACAACGCTCGGCAAGGTGTCGAGTGGGCTGTGTTGCTCGAAGCGTTGCACCATTTGGCTTTCTTCTTGCGCGCTGGGATAACCGATTGTCAGTCGCAGCAAGAAGCGATCCACTTGTGCTTCGGGCAACGGGAACGTGCCTTCGAGCTCAATGGGATTTTGGGTTGCCAGCACAATGAACGGACGCGGCAGTAGGCGTGTCTCGCCATCCACCGTGATTTGCCGCTCCTCCATCGCCTCAAGTAACGCCGATTGCGTGCGCGGCGTCGCGCGATTGATTTCGTCAGCCAGCACGACCTGCGCCATGATGGGCCCTGCGCGATATTCAAACTCGGATTGTTTTTGGTTGAAGTAAGAGATGCCCGTCACGTCGGAGGGCAAGAGATCAGGCGTGAATTGAATGCGGCGGAACGCGCAACCCAACGATTTGGCGATGGATTTGGCGAGCGTGGTCTTGCCTGTGCCAGGCACGTCTTCGATGAGGATGTGCCCTTCACAGAGCAACGCGACCAACACCAACTCGATCACGTTGCGTTTGCCGACCATCACCTGCTCGGCGTTGGCGATGATGCGCTCGGCCGTTTGCTGAATCATGGCGAATGTCCTTGTGTGGAAGCTGAGGGGAGTATAACATTGCGGCAAGGGCTTGGCAATTTGTTGGAAGTGATTTGCCATGACCTCCGCTTCACCATGATGATTTCGATGAGCTCAATCTACACACGGATTCGCCCACTGAACCATCCGTAGGCATCGCACACGTAAGTGTTGGTTGAAAGGTCAAGGTTTTCGTCAACCGTCGCCATGCAATCCTGTGCCTTGTCGCATTGGCGAGGTTGCGTGTGCGAAGGCTCCCATGTTCGCCCGTCAAGGGTTCGTCCTCTATCGTGTTCTCAACGTCACACTGGTTTCACTGTTTCTCCTTGTCCTCGCCCTCGCGGCGCAATCGGCGCAGGCTGACTGCAGCAGTCAGCGATTTCTTTTCCAGAACCTATTTTCCCCTTATCACCCAAAACTTCTCTCGCCGCGTCGCCCACGTTTCCAACATTCCTTGCGCCCACTGGCTAGCTGTTGCCATGACGTGTTGCGCGATCAGCTCATGCAACTGCGTTTCAGCTTCACCGCTCACGCCCCGCGTCGCCGTCACCAATTCGTCGTTGAGGCGCGTCGTGAACAGCCCATCGGCGTCATACACATACGCGACGCCGCCCGTCATGCCCGCCGCAAAGTTGCGCCCCGTCTTGCCTAACACGACGACCGCGCCGCCCGTCATGTATTCGCAACCATGATCGCCCACGCCCTCGACCACTGCCGTCGCGCCGCTGTTGCGTACGGCAAAGCGCTCGCCCGCGCGTCCCGCTGCAAACAACGCGCCACCCGTCGCGCCATACAACGCCGTGTTGCCCATGATGAAATTTTCGTGTGACGCATACCGCGCGCCACTGGGCAAACGCAACACCAGCTCGCCGCCCGCCATGCCCTTGCCCACATAATCGTTCGCTTCACCCCATAACTCCAAACGCAAGCCGTTGATGCAGAACGCGCCGAAGCTCTGTCCCGCGCTGCCATGCAATACACAATCAATCGTGCGTGGCGGCAAGCCTGCATCGCCGTAGCGTCGCGCAATCTCGCCCGCGATGCGCGCACCCACCGTGCGGTCCAACATGGTGATCGCGTGTGTGAGTTGGATAGGCGTTGGCGTGATGATGGCGTTCATGGCTTGCGCGCATAACCAATCATCGAGCGTCTCCGTAGCCTGCATGGCATTGCTCACCGGCATAAAACGACGCGGGCGCGCACCATCAGGATCAGCATCCGCTAGCACGCGACTGAAGTCGAGTGGGGCGGTGGGGCGCGTGGTCGAATAGTCGGGTGGTTGGTCCGTTGGATAGTTTGATGGCAGATTGGTTTGATGAGTAGGCAAAATTGTGCGCATGAATACGTTCCTTGAAAATTATTTTCTGTGTCTATGACACCTTGACTGAGCGACTATCTGACGGTCTGACTTTGAGATAATGCGCTTGCCCAATGACCTCGTCCAACGTGTGCGCTCCCAATGCGGCGAGATACGCGCGCGTCTCTTCGGCGACGAATAGCAGATATGCCATCAACCATTCAGGCGCGTTCGGAAACTTCGCGCGCAATTCTTGGCGCTGCGTGGCGATGCCGACAGGGCATGTGTTCAGATGGCACGCGCGCGCCATGATGCACCCGACGGCGACGACGGCTGCGGTACCGAACGAAAACTCATCCGCGCCAAGCAACGCGCCGATGATCACATGCTGTCCCGTCTTGAAGCCGCCATCCACGCGCACGCGCACACGCCCACGCAAATCGTTGGCGACGAGTGTTTGCTGCGTTTCCGCGAGTCCCAATTCCCAGCCGACGCCCACATGCTTGATCGAACTCAACGGCGACGCGCCCGTGCCGCCTGAGTGTCCGCTAATCTGAATCACATCCGCGTACGCCTTCGCCACACCTGCCGCAATCGTGCCAACGCCCGCCTGCGCGACGAGCTTCACCGAAATTTTCGCTTGTGGATTGATGCGCTTCAAATCGTAAATCAGTTGCGCCAAATCTTCGATGCTGTAAATGTCGTGATGCGGCGGTGGCGAGATGAGCGCGATACCTGTTTGCGAATGGCGAATCGCTGCAATTTCTACTGAAACCTTGTGCGCGGGCAATTGCCCACCCTCACCGGGCTTCGAGCCTTGCGCCATCTTGATTTGCAACTCGTCCGCCGACATCAGATAGGCGGGCGTCACGCCGAAGCGCGCCGAGGCGACTTGTTTGATGCGACTGTTGCGCTCCGTGCCATAACGCGAGGGGTGTTCGCCGCCTTCGCCGCTGTTGCTCAACGCGCCAACACGATTCGCGCCAAGCGTGATGGCTTCGTGCGCTTCGAGCGACAACGCGCCATGCGACATCGCTGCCGTCGAAAACCGTTGCACGATAGACGTTGCCGCTTCGACTTCGTCCAATGGAATAGGGTGCGCCGCGCACACCAGCTCCCAATGATCTGCCAGGTCCGTCGCAGGACGCTCATGCACAAGCCGCGCATACTCCAGATATTTTTCGTAAGCATGGTGGAAGTTGCCATTGAGCGCGTGCGGCATCCGCACCGCCTCGTGCAACGCCTCTACCACTTGCGGATTGAAGGCGTGATACTCGCCTTGCTTTTTGAACTTGAAGTAGCCGTAATGGTTCAGCTTGGTCGCGCCGTCGCGTTTGCGTTGAGCCTGTGGGAACGCGTGTGCGTGGCGCGTCAGTGCGACGCGTTGAATGTCGCATAAGCCGATGCCCTCGATGGGCGACGGCGTGCCTGTGAAATACGTTTCAATGACCGCTGAGGCGATGCCGACACTCTCAAAAATTTGCGCGCCGTGATAGGCATCCAACGTCGCAATGCCCATCTTCGACATGATTTTGAGCAAGCCCTTTTCGATGGCATGCACGAAGTTCGCTTCAGCCTGTTCAGGCGTCAGGGTCTTGTTGCTCACGTTGCCTTGCGCGACCAACGCGCGCGCGCTTGCCAATGCGAGATACGGATTGACTGCATTTGCGCCATAGCCAATCAAACACGCGATGCGATGCACATCGTACGCATCGCCTGCCTCAGCGACGAGGCTCGTCGCCCAACGCAGCCCAACGCGCAATAGATGATGATGCGTTGCGCTCACCGCAAGCAACATCGGAATCGGCGCGCATAACGGTCCCACTTCGCGGTCGCTCAACACAAGTATTGTCGCGCCATGCTTCACGGCGCGCTCGGCGTGTTGGCATAGCCGGTTCAACGCGAACTCCAAACCGTCAGGTTGCAGCGCATCGAAGACAGCTGGCAAAATCTCATGTGGGAACTCGTCGCGCCGTGCACGAATCTCGCGCAATTGTTCATCGGTGAGGATGGGACTGGGCAGTTCTAACAATTTGTTGCGAGTGGTCATTGCGAGCCGTTTCACGGCGAAGTAATCTCCTTCTTGCGACGTGGCGATTGCTTTGTCGCCCCCAACGCTCCTCGCCATGACGGACTCATCCACCAAGATGTTGCCGCGCCCACCCAAGAAGACGCGCGTGGACATAACGAGCTGCTCGCGCAAATGATCAATCGGCGGGTTGGTCACTTCGGCGAAGCGCTGCTTGAAGTAATGGTAGAGTGGACGTTCAAATTGGGATAAGACGGCATGAGGCGTATCGTCACCCATCGAACCAATTGGTTCTGCTCGTTCCTCGACCATTTCACGCAAGACGACGACGAGCTCTTCGGCAGTGTAACCGAAGGCGGCTTGGAGTTGGGTAAGTGGTAGAGGGTAATTAGTCAGTGAAGACTGATGATTGAAGATTGAAGACTGATGATTGAAGATTGAAGACTGATGATTGAAGATGGGTTGCTGGTCGCTCGTCTTGGGATTGGAGATTGGGGATTGGGGATTTTGACGTTGGATGATTTGCTCGACCCACTGCTGATATGGTTTCTGTTGCGCGTAGTGCGCTTTGAGTTCGTCGTTGCTCCAGAGCTTGTGTTGTGACAAATCAGCCAGCACCATTTGGCCGGGTCCGAGTTTGCCTTTGTGGACGATGCGCGCGGGGTCGAGTTCCAGTCCGCCGACTTCGGACGCGGCGACAACGAGCCCATCATCCATCACCGTGTAGCGCGCAGGACGCAACCCGTTGCGGTCGAGCGCCATGCCCACACACCTGCCATCGCTGAATGCGAGCGCGGCAGGCCCGTCCCATGGCTCCATCAACGTCGCGTGGTAATGATAGAACGCTTTGAGCGCGGCGGACATGTCGGGGACTTTCTCCCACGCTTCTGGCACGAGCATCATCAGCGCATGAGCGACCTCACGCCCTGATAACGTCAACAATTCGAGCGTGTTGTCGAGCATCGCCGAGTCGCTGCCATTTGCGTCAATGGTGGGCGACAATTGCGCGACAGTATCGCCCCAGAATGGCGATGCAAAATATGGCTCGCGGGCGCGCATCCATGCGACGTTGCCTTGCAGCGTGTTGATTTCGCCGTTGTGCGCGAGAAAGCGAAACGGTTGCGCGCGTTCCCACGTCGGAAACGTATTCGTGCTGTACCGCTGATGAAACAACGCGAATGCGGTCACATATTCAGGGTCGCGCAAATCGGCGTAGAACGGCGCGAGCTGCGGCGAAACGAACAACCCTTTATACACGATTTTGCGCGACGAGAGCGACGGCACATACAAACGCTCGATGCGTTCCTCACTGGCGCGCCGTTCAATCAGCTTGCGCGTTAGGTAGAGCGCGCGTTCAAACGCATCGCCTGCGCCAATGGTTGCGCCGCGCGCGATGAGGGCGTGGGTGATGTGTGGGCGCGTGTGATAAGCGTGCTCCCCCAATGCGTCGAGCTCAATCGGCGCGTCGCGCCACGCGAGCAATGTGAGGCCATGCGCGCAAAGGGCGTCGGCAACGATGCGCAAGGCGCGTGCGCGCGCTGTCAAATCATCACTAGGCAAAAAGAACACGCCCACCGCAAAATTTTCGATTGCCGGTATGGTGAGGTCGCGCCGCGCCAGCTCACGCGCGAACAACGCATACGGGATTTGCGTCATCACGCCCGCGCCGTCGCCGGTCTTGCCATCGGCTGCGCGCGCGCCGCGATGCGCGAGCTGGGTCAGCGTCGTGAGACCATCGCGCAAAATGTCGTGCGACGCATGTCCCGATAGCTGCGCAATGAAGCCAACGCCACACGCCGCGCGCTCGGCGCGTGGATCTGCCAACAAGTGAGATTGTAAGTGAGAGGACATAAGTAAACTCCCTTGGGTGAGATGGGTTGCATAAAAAAATCGGGAGACGGATGCAACCTTGTGTGACTTGGCTGCTCCAATCTCCCGATTCGTGTGTGGTGTGTGATGTGTGTTTAGGGCGGCGTAGCAGAGGTGCCAAGTATCCAGCAGGTGCGTCGCGGCGAAGTCGGCGCAGCGGTTCGAGTAGTCGTAGTGTGGCTGGTGCGAGAGAGGCTAGCTGAATCCATGGCGAAGGGTCTCAACCCCTAACGGTCTCTCAGATCTGACAGGTGTTTAGAGACTCATCAGGTCTGGCGTTAGGGTTTGTGAAATCAAAACAAAAAGCCGCCGAGACATCGTCTCTAGCGGCTTCAGGGCCCTCACAGATTGAGTTATATTGCAGAAAAGTTGCGCGCGATTATAGCAGGAGCTGCGCTGCTGTCAAATCAAGGTCTGTGCTGATTCACCCCCCAATGTTCTGCTGGGAGTTGCGGGGTATCATGCTTTAGAACTGATAAGCTCTCTCGCCATGCTGCGTTGTGTCAAGCCCTTGCACTTCTTCATGTTCGCCGACGCGCAAGCCCACGATGATGTCCACAACCTTCAAGATGAGCCACGTCAGTCCACCTGTGTAAATGATGACGATGCTCAGGCTGATGAGCTGCGTCACCAACTGCATGGGATTGCCATAGAACAAGCCATTGGCGCCGCTGGCATTGATCGCGGTTGAAGCAAACAAGCCCGTCGCCAACGCGCCCCACATGCCGCCCACGCCATGGCACGCCCACACATCGAGCGAGTCATCCACACGCAACCGTGACTTCAGTTGCACGGCGCCATAGCACAACACGCCCGCGCCTAAGCCAATGAGCAGCGACGCCAGCACATCCACGTAACCCGCTGCAGGGGTGATGGCAACCAAACCCGCGACTGCGCCCGTCGCAGCGCCAATCACGCTTGGGCGCTGTTGATGGAACCAACTGATGGTTAGCCAGGTCAACGCGGCCATCGCCGCCGCCGTGTTGGTGACGAGGAAAGCGTTGGTGGCGAGTGTGCCGATCGTCAGGGCGCTGCCCGCGTTAAAGCCGAACCAACCAAACCACAACAGCCCTGCGCCTAGCACGGTCATGGGCGCATCGTGTGGCTCCATCGTCTCGTGTCCGAAGCCTAGCCGCCGTCCCACTTTCAGCGCAGCGACCAGCGCAGCTGTACCGGCCGTCACATGCACAACCAAGCCGCCCGCGAAATCGAGCGCGCCCAGCGCGCGGAGCCAACCGCCAACACCCCAGACCCAATGCGCGACCGGCGCATAAACGAACGTCGCCCACAACAAGCTAAACAGCACGAACGCTGTGAAGCGTTTGCGTTCGGCAAACGCGCCTGTGATGAGCGCCGGGGTGATGACGGCGAACATCATCTGAAAAATCGCAAAGGCTTGATGGGGAATCGTAGCCGCGTAATCGGCGTTCGGTTCTGCGCCAACGCCGCGCAAGCCGAACCACTCCAGCCCACCAATGATGCCGCCCCGATCCGGTCCAAACGCCAACGTGTAACCCCAGAGCACCCATTGCACACTGATGAGTGTGAGCATGAAGAAGCTGTGCATGATGGTGGCGAGCACGTTTTTCTTACGCACCAGCCCGCCATAGAAAAACCCTAACGCCGGCGTCATCAACATCACCAGCGCAGCTGAGATCAACACCCAAAGGGTGTCTGCTGTATTGATTGAGTTTGTCACAGGAAAACCTCCACATGAGTAAAAATTGATGGGAGGCGTCATGGCCCATGAGTCAGCTGCTGATAAAAGTTACATAAGACATCACCTCCTTCCTGCGATTTGTCGCAGCGTGACCACACGACACAAAATAAAAGCCTTTGACCATTAGCATCCAATAGTCAAAGGCTTCGGGGCGCTTCGAGCAATGTATGGGTTACGCATCGTAATACAAGTGGAACTCGTAGGGATGTGGGCGGAGTCGCACAGGGTCAACATCGCGCGTGCGCTTCAGGCTGATATAGGTCTCCAGCAAGTCTGGCGTAAACACATCGCCCCTCAGCAAAAATTCGTGATCGTCCTCCAGCGCCTTTAGCGTTGCGTCGAGGGAGCCGGGCACCTGCTTAACGTGCTTGCCTTCTTCTGATTCGTAGAGGTCAATGTCCATCGGTTGACCGGGATCAATTTTGTTCTGGATGCCGTCGAGCCCCGCGAGCAACATTGCCGCAAACGCGAGGTATGGATTGCACGAGGGGTCGGGCGGGCGGAACTCGACGCGCTTCGTCTTAGGATTGTTCGAGTACATTGGGATACGCACGGCGGCGCTGCGATTGCGCTTCGAATAGACGAGGTTGACGGGCGCTTCGTAGCCGGGCACGAGCCGGCGATACGAGTTCGTCGTCGGCGCGCAGAGCGCCAGCAAGGCGGGCGCGTGTTTGAGCAAGCCGCCGATATACCACAAGGCCATTTGCGACAAGCCCGCATAGCCATTGGCATCGTAGAACAATGGCTTGTCGCCGTTCCACAAACTCTGATGGCAGTGCATCCCTGAACCATTGTCGCCGAAGATGGGCTTGGGCATGAAGGTCGCGGTTTTGCCGTGCGCGCGTGCGACATTCCTCACGACGTATTTGTACATCATCAGGTTGTCCGCCATGCGCGTGAGCGGTTGGAAGCGTAGGTCAATCTCGCACTGTCCGGGTCCGCCGACTTCGTGATGATGCACTTCGACAGGCACGCCTGCCTCAATCAGCTTCCGCATAATCTCGGAGCGTAACTCTTGCAGTGTGTCGTTAGGCGCGACGGGGAAATAGCCTTCCTTGTTGCGCATCTTGTAGCCGAGATTTTTCTTGCTGGCGTCGCCGCTGCTCCAGATGCCTTCGTCGGACTCGACGAAGTAATAGGCGCTGTGTTGATTCGAATCGTAGCGCACGCCATCGAAGACGAAGAACTCCGCCTCGGGTCCGAAATAGCATGTCGTCGCAATGCCTGTGCTTTTGAGATACGCTTCGGCTTTCTTCGCCACATTGCGCGGGTCGCGTGTGTAAACGTCGCGCGAGATCGGATCGTGCACATCGCAGATGAGGCTCAATGTCGTCGTCGCGCTCATGGGATCGAGTCGCGCGCTGGCAGCGTCGGCGATGAGCAGCATGTCGCTTTCGTGAATTGCCTGATAGCCGCGAATGCTGGAGCCATCGAACCCGATGCCCTCTCCGAAGAGATCTTCACTCAGCTCCTCGATGGGGAGGCTAAAATGTTGCCACATCCCCGGCAAGTCAATAAACAGCAGATCAACGATTTTGACTTTGTTTTCCTCGGCAAAGGCGAGGACCTCAGAGGGAGTTTTAATGGTCATAGTCTCCTTTCACCGAATGGGATTCGTTAGGGTTGGAACGGGAGCGTTGACACGACTCCTATCCCAACTGCAGGCGCAGGGAAGCAAGTTGAAAGTCCGCGCAAACAGCGAGCTATAAATTTTCAGTGATGATGTATTCGACAATAACCACATCGCGCCACACGCCGTCGAGTTGGGCATGTTTCTCATACGTGCCGACTTCACGGAACCCCATGCGTCTTAGCAATGTGCGACTCGCCATGTTTTCAGGAAAGACGCGCGAGACCAACTTCCAGAATTTGGCTTGAGTTGCCGCGGCGAGCAAAGCCTCCATCGCGACGCGCCCTGCGCCGCAGCCGCGCGCTTCACGCAACACATAGACCGAAAACTCGGCAATGCCCGCATAGCATTCGCGCGGACGATAGGTTGAGGTCGAAGCCCACGCCAGAACGTCTTTCGTCTCCTCAGCTTCAACGACGACGATGGGATGAACACCATCGAACCACTGTGCAATATCGTCGGCGGTGCGTAAGCGTGTCTCAAACGTAGCGATGCGATCTGCGATGCCTTGATTGTAGATGCGCGCAATCGCCGCTGCGTCGGCGGGCGTGGCGGAACGAGCGCGCAACGGTTTATCCATGCCACCACAACTCCCACACTTGTTGCGCCAACGACAAACCCAACCACAGAATCATGAGGTTGCACGCGATGGACATGGCGCGGGCGACGCGCGGCGACAAATGTTGTCGCGTCCACTTTACGGCAAACGACACGACGAACGCATACACGACGCAGACGCTAAAGAAACTCAAGAAGAAGATGGTCATGTTGTTGAATGAGCTGGTCGCGCCCGACGCCGCCAACGCGCCGCCCGGACCGATCCAATAGCTGATCGCCCACGGATTGCTCAACGACAACCATGCGCCAACGGCGAACGAACTGCGCGAGTCGCATTGCGTCAAGGCTTCGATGGGTTCAGCGTTGGCTGTCGTGAGATTATCATACAATCCTTTTACTGAAGTATAGAGCAAGAATAAGGCGCCTGCGATGGCTAACACGCGCTCTGCGATGGGCTGCTGCACGATGACCGCGAAGCCTGCCAGCGCCAGCAATGCCCACGTCGCATCGCCAATCAACGAGCCGAGCTGCACACCCAGCGCCGCCACAAAGCCGCGCGATAAGCCACGCCGAAAAGTTTCTGCTGTGACGATGCCGGGCGGCGCGGCAAATGCCAAGCCCATCACCAACCCTAAACCCATCAAATGGAGCATGAGCTAGTTCCTTTAGTCAAAAAACAAAAGCCGTCGAACATGACCAATGTCCAACGGCTGCGGGGCCAAACACGAATAGATTGCTGCGCTCTTCAATTTTGTCGAGCCATATTATAACAAAGGCTGTGAGCGTGTCAAAAATGAATCACTCACGAAGCGTCATTGCGCTGGCGCTCGCAATGACATCACCGTGTAAGGTGAGTAACTCACTCTTTGCAGTTAGCTCCAGAGGCGGGCGCTGGCGATACGCGCCCCTTCCACCAATGAGCGCAACTTCGCCCAGACCAAGCTCGGCGTCACGAGATGCCAACCCGAAAACGTGCCGAAGCCACAATCGCAACTGGCAATCACGCGACTGCGGTCTCCCACCACAGCCACCGCTTGCTCGATGCGTTGCGCGACCACTGCGGGATGCTCGACGCAAGGAGACAGGGCGACGCTGTTTCGTGGGTTGGTTAGGTGATGAGATTGTCACCTATGGCTGGCTGTCGCAACGCGACGAGAGGGTGGGTGAACTGGAGCGTGTCTATCGGGTGCAGCCAGGCAATGGTTACATTTGGCATTGCGCCACGTTGCCAACCTATCGTGGGCAAGGCTTATACAGCGCGCTCTTGAGTCACATCACCCTCACGTTGCGCGACGAAGGGGTGCAACGCGCGTGGATTGGCGCGAATCGGGAAAATCGTCCGTCGCTGCGCGCGTTCGCCCACGTTGGCTTTCAACCCATCGTCGCGGTTGTCTATAAAGGTTTTTTTGGCGAAGCGGGTTCACCATTGGCGCCGCAAGCCTGCCTGAAATGCTTTGTTGCTTGCCAGCGAAACCGTTAGGGTCTCCGTCTTATATTTTCAAAACACTTTCTTAGACCCAGTTCATTTTGGACACAAACCGCGATTCTTTGCTAAAGTGATACTGACAAGAAAGCAGAAAGAGTATATTCTTTCTTCTTTCTACTTTTCATCTCATAATCACTTGCAACCACGGAGGATTCTCATGGCAAACATTCGCGTCGTCCACTATGGCCTCGGGCCCATCGGCATCGGGGTGGCGAAGATGATTGCGAAGCGCAGCGACATGCGGATTGTCGGCGCGATTGATATTGACCCTAACAAAGTTGGCAAAGACTTTGGCGATTTGTTGGGCGATGGACAAAAGTTGGGCGTCACAGTTACCAGCGACGCTCAATCCGTTTTGGACAAAGACAAAGCGGACATCGTGGTATTGACGACCGCATCCGCGCTCAAGAAGATCAAAGGACAAATCGCACAAGTCGCGGCGGCAGGCTTACCCATCGTCTCGACGTGCGAGGAGCTGTCATACCCACCTGCGCATAACGCAGACATCGTGGACGAGCTCGATGCGCTGGCGAAACGACATGGCATCGCCATCTACGGCACAGGCGTGAACCCAGGCTTCACGATGGATGCGTTGCCGTTGATGCTCACCGCCCCCTGCGCGGAAGTGAAACGCATTCGCGTCGTGCGAATGCAAGATGCCAGCGTGCGCCGTTTGCCGTTCCAACAAAAAATCGGCGCGGGCAACACACGCGCCGAGTTTCAGAAAAAAGTGGACGATGGCTCGGTGCGGCACGTCGGCTTGCGCGAGTCTATCACGATGATTGCGGGCGCATTCGGCTGGACGTTGAGCGATTATCAGGAAGTCATCGAACCCGTGATGGCGGCGCAGGATGTGGCGACGCCATTCTTGACGGTGAAAGCGGGTTCGGTGGCCGGCGTGAATCAAGTGGGACGCGGTTTCGTGAATGGCGAAGAGCGCATCACGTTGGAGTTGGTCGCATACGTGGGCGCGCCCGAATCGCACGACACCGTGTATATTGAAGGCACGCCGAACATCACGTCCACGATTGTCGGAGGCTTGCATGGCGACATCGCGACGGCGGCTATTGTCGTCAACTCGATTCCGCGCGTGATTGCCGCGCCGCCCGGCTTGCTCACGCCGAACAATATCCCGATGACGCATTGGCGGGCGGGGTGAAGATTGAAAAGCCCTGACAGGTTTCCCAAACCTATCAGGGCTTTTGATTATCTGATTACAAGCGGCAAGTGTACTTTGTTGTTCAACGGAATGCCCAAGGGCACACGCACCAGCGTGATGGAGTTCGCAGGAAAATTTGCCGTGAATGTGTTATGGTTGAGGGCTTGATCAGGCAGCCGCATAATCGCGTTGAGGTTTGCGTCACTGTAACGATATACTTGCGCGCTCGTCGCAGCCGCGAAGTTGGCGATGCTCACGGTGGCGGTGAGGCTCGTCGTCATGGCTTTGTTGATGAGCATGAGCGTCAGCGAATGATCGTTGCTACGCTGCGCCGCATATACCGCGAGTCGCCCTTCGTCGCTGCTGGTCGCACGCACGCTGATGTCGCCGAACTTGCTGTGCGCGCCATCGTAGTTGCGATACATGCGGAACGCAAACGCGCCAGGACTATTGGGCGTGAAAACACCGCCATTGCCATAAGGCGTGTCGAACAACGTCGCCAGGTCCAGCCCTTCGCGTCCAAAGATGCCCAACACATCCGCTTGCGCCAATGCGCCGTTGATGTGATCGAGCGCGCCCCAGTTGTATTCGGTGATGGCAAGCCGCGTGCCTGTGTAATTCGCATTGACCCATTCCTGCATGCGCGGAATCAGGCGAATGATGCCGCCGTCAGGTCCCGCGGTCGCAATCCAACTCTCGTCCACATACGTCGCATCCCACAATGAGCGCGTCGCACGCAGACGTAAGGCTTGCGTGGCCGCATTGCCCGCGCTTGATAACGACACGCCTGCCGCTTGCGGATAGTAATGCAAGTCTAGATAATCGAGGATGCGCGTGCCCGTGATTTGTTCGTAAGCGCGCAGTTGTTGCAGATACCAGGGAACAAACGGCATGCCGCCGTGCGCGTTGCGGTCATCAGGCTCAGTCCAATCGTTACGCTGTCCATCATAAGGCGAATGGAAATAGTACGTCCAACCCATTGAAACCGGTCCGAGTGTTTTCGCAGTGGGGTCCGTCGCTTTGATGGCGCTCGCATACGCATACGTGCGCTCACGAAACTCAGCGTACTTCCACGCAAGGGGAAACACATCGCGATGCGTCTCGAACCAGATGTCAGGCTCATTGTCGAGATTGTAAAACAACACGCCGCCATTCGCCGCCGCGCCGTACGTCTGCGTGAGATGCTTGAGCCAACTGATGACAAACGAGGTCGTGATGGCGATGCTTGTATCGGTCGGATCGTTGGTGGTGATGGGCTGACTGTTGGACAGGCGTATGCCATTGCCACAATCGAGGCGATATGGATCACTGCCTGTTTGCGCGCCGTACTTTGTAATGCGGTAGGCGCAGGTATCGAGGCTGGCATCTTTCGGTGTCCAGCCAATCAACGGCAGCGTCATGATCGTCTTGGTGTTCGCGCTACGATCACGGTCAATGAATTGATCTGCCGACATGTCCTTGCTGTCGTTTTCAAAGTAATAGTCGCTGGCATGATTGTATGCGTTAATCGTCCAGTTGTAGCGCGTCGTGTCGTTGCCGCCCCAGCGTCGCACAGGCAACTCGATTTCGGCGGCAAAGGCTTCCGTGACGTAGTGCATCCCGTAAATGTAGGGACTGATTGGTTTGCGGTTCGCCGCAACGTCTATGGTTAAGGTGATGACCGCGCTGCTCGCAGGTGGAGGC
Source organism: uncultured Anaerolineae bacterium (assembly GCA_964509505.1). Taxonomy (GTDB): domain Bacteria; phylum Chloroflexota; class Anaerolineae; order JACRMK01; family JACRMK01; genus CAZDYP01. Next base: position 16,617 of record CAZDYP010000118.1, read on the forward strand.
GTCGTGGTGGAGGCGCTGAGACGAATATCGTCCACGTAGAATGTCGGTTGCGTTGCGCCTGTCGCGTCTTGGATGTTGATGCGCGCAATCGTCGCAGGATTGCCCAGTGTCGCCAGCGTAACGGTGTAGCCCGTCCATACACCTGCAGGCGCAGTGAAAGCATAAGCGGGCCCCACAGCGCTGCTCTCGGTGAGTTGTGTAGTGAAGTTCAGTTGACTATCGCCCGCGCCGCCATACACCCAAAACACAATAGCCGTGTAACCACTGGTATTCACAGGCGTCGCGTTGCGCAGCGACAAGCCTGCCCATGCTTGCGTGTAAGTGATGGCGATGGCATTTGCGCCGCTATGTGTGTGCGACGGA
>CAZDYP010000119.1:0-16942 GCA_964509505.1 uncultured Anaerolineae bacterium
AATCTTTGCGATTGCATCTCTCATTCGCGTTATGCTATACTTCCGCCCCGTAGCACAGTCTTATCGTCACATCTCATACATCACGCATCGCGCAATTTGCCATTCGTATCTCCCATGCTTTCCGAACTCTCCATCACCAACTTCGCCATCATTGACCAGCTGCAACTCCGTTTCGCCGCGGGCTTCAATGCGCTGACAGGCGAAACAGGCGCGGGCAAGTCCATCATCATTGATGCGCTCTCGCTGGCGCTAGGCGCGCGCGCCAGCGATGAACTCGTGCGCGCCGATGCGCCCTCTGCGCGTGTCGAAGCCATCTTCACGTTGGAGGAAGTGGGCGACGAGATTCACACGCTGCTAGAGGAGCACGGCATCGAGTGTGATGATGGCACGCTGATTCTGAGCCGCGAGGTCGTGCGCGGCGGACGCTCGACCAATCGCATCAATACGCGTGCGGTGCCGCTTCGAGTGTTACAGCAGTTGGGCGAATCGCTCGTGGACATTCATGGACAATCAGAACACCTTTCGCTGAAAAACGTCCGCACCCACATTGACTACCTTGACCGCTTTGCGAATCTGTGGGATCTACGGACGCGCGTTGCGGAGAAGGTCGCGCAGATTATGGGCGCGCGGCGCGAGCTCGAAACCTTGTTGCGTGACGAGCGCGAGTTGGCGCGACGCGTTGATTTGTTGAAATTTCAAGTTGAGGAAATCGCCGCGGCACAGTTGCGCGTGGGCGAAGAAGAGATGTTGAAGCAGGAGCGGCAAAAATTGGCAAACGCCGAACGCTTGGCGCGCCATGCCGAAGAAGCATATAGTCGCTTGCGCAGCGACGACGACGATGAACCTGGCGCGCTCGATTTGCTTGGCGAAGCGCAACGCGCCGTTGCGCAGCTCGTGAAGCTCGACGCGACGCAAGCCGAAACGCAAAGACAACTGGATGAATCGCTGGCGATCCTCAGCGATGTCGCGGACACATTGCGCGATTACGGCGAGAACATGGAATTCGACCCTGCGCGTTTAGCTGAAGTCGAAGAGCGCGCGGAGCTCATCTTCAAGCTCAAGCGCAAGTATGGCGACTCCATCGAAGCGATTCTCGCGTTTGGCGAGCGCGCGGCGCAAGAACTCGACGCCATCACACATAGCAGCGAGCGCATCGAAGAGCTGCGCGCTGACGAAGAGAAGTGGTTGCGCGAATTATCGAAGTTGGTCGCGGAGTTGTCGGCGAAGCGCAAGACCACCGCAGAGCAATTAGCGAAAGGCATCGAGCGCGAGTTGGACGATTTGCGGATGGCGCGCGCGAAGTTCGTCGTGGACTTTCAAATGCAGGAAGATGCCAACGGCGTGCCGCTCAATGGCAAGCGTTATGCGTTCAATGCGACGGGCGTTGACCGTATTGAGTTCCTCGTCACAGCGAACCCCGGCGAGCCGCCCAAGCCGTTGGCCAAAGTTGCATCAGGCGGCGAGACGGCGCGCTTGATGCTCGCGCTCAAGACGGTGCTTTCCAATGCGGACGAAACGCCGACGCTCATCTTCGACGAAATTGACGTGGGTATCGGCGGGCGGGTGGGCAGCATTGTCGGCAAGAAGTTGTGGAACTTGACCGTCGCGCGCCGCAAAGTCAAGCCCGCGCATCAAGTCATTTGCATCACACATCTGCCACAAATCGCCGCCTATGGCGACGCGCATTATCGTGTGGACAAACTCACGACGCCGAAACGCACATCAACCGCAGTGTCTGCGCTGGTAGGCGAAGCGCGTGTGGGCGAGCTCGCGCAAATGCTCGGCGCCGTCGGCGAAGCAGGCGAACAAAGCGCAGCAGAGATTTTGCGCGCGGCGGAGAAAGATAAAGAGAGTTTAAAGTTCAAAATTCAAGGTTGATCATTCACGAACCTTGAATTTTGGACCTCGAACTTTGAACCCTAAAAGGAGAACCATGATTACTCTCGAACACGTTGCAATCACATCCACGAAGGACACATTCGCGCCGACATTGGCGTTCTATCAAAATGTCTTCGGCATGAAAATCATCCGCGAAGGCAAAGACCTTGTGTTCATCAGTGATGGACAAGGAGGACGCATTGAGCTGTTGATGTCGGGCGAGCCTGCGCTGCCCGCGCCGAGCCATCTTGCCTTTGTGGTGTCGTTGGGCGAATTTGATGCGATGGTGGACACCTTGAAGCGACATGTAACGCAAGTGGATCCACCTGTCACCACCCCAGCCGGCGACCGCCTGTGCTTCTTCAATGATCCCGCAGGCAACCGCGCGCAGATTGTGGGGCGACAAAATCCTATGCCCCAATGATAGCTGAGAGCAAACGACCGATAGCGAATAGCCGCTGGTGAAGAGTGTATTCGCTCTTCGCCAGTTGCTCTTCGCCATTCGCTCTTCGCCATTCGCTATGATTCTCCGTCCCGTTCTCTTCATTCACGGCTTCGATGGCAAGCCTGAACATTGGGTCGAAGACGGTTTTCCGCAATTCCTTGCGGAAGCCGGCGGTTTCGACCCCGACTTGTTGCGCCTGTTTTCGTACGGTTACACGCACACGGAAGAAGATGGTGTGTTGATTTACAACAACCAAGGCGACATGCGACAGATCGCCAGCCGCTTAACGAAGGCGCCGAGCGATACTGCCGAAGACGTAGCCAGCGCAGTGGAACAACTGAGCGCGGACAGCGTGGCAAAGGGCGGACCCGCCGAAGTAGATTTAGTCTGCCACAGCATCGGCGGACTCATCGCACGCTATTATCTCGCGCGGCGCGAGAAGGATGAGTTCGGCACGCAATACAGCGACAAGGTGCGGAAGCTCATCATGCTCGGCACACCACAGCATGGGCTAATGTCGCTCAACCTGGCGCAAACACTCGTGCCTGAAGGTTCCATTATTCGCCGCCTCCTCGACATCTTCGAGAAGTTGCCGTGGACAGTCGGCAAATTCTCAGGTCACTTGCGCGACCTTGACGACTACGCGGCGAAGCTGGCGAATCTGGCAGTCAAAGAATTACAGGACCCGCACACCGAATCGAAACTCGACAGCCCTGCCGTCGCGCAGACACGCCCCGATAGCGAGTTCATGCAATACATCAACGCGCCAGGCAAGATGCCGCGCGATGTCGAATATTACATCATCTACACCGACATTTATTTTCAATTAGAGCTGCAATGGCTCGGCAAAAAATTGTTGCGCCATCGTCAATCGTTTGGCGATTTTCTTGTGCCTGTCGCGAGTTCGTCTTCGATACCCAACACGCGTGCGACGGTCTTTCGGTATGAGACACGTTTAGGCGAGCGCATTCGCATGGGCATGAAGATGGACATTGGCAACAAGGAACTACAAGGGCTCAAGCAAGGGCTCAAGCCCGATACGGCGCACAGCAACTTGCGACGCAATAAGGCAATTCAACGCAAGGTATTGGAGATTTTGTCGGCGTAGTCACTTTCACGCTAAAAGTAGAAACCCGTTTTCTCGAAGAAAACGGGTTTCGTATTTGGGCGCTACCGATTTTAGTGTGGAATGCTCGCGCAGGCTGTGTCCATCCCGCGTTTGAGTGGTGGATGATGAGCATTCTTTATCAAAGCCAGAAGCCCCTATGTTGTTAGGTGACGCGCTATGATTCGCGCATAGCCACGTCGTCTATTATTGCGTCAAACAGGATTGCTTTGTGGTGCCCAGGAGAGGAGTTGAACCTCCACGAGCTCAATGCTCACTGCGCCCTGAACGCAGCGCGTCTGCCATTCCGCCACCTGGGCTTATGTCGAGATAATACAAGTGATTCAGAGGACTGTCAAAAATTTTCGCATATCGAGGACAAGTTGCAAACTTGCCCAACACGCTAACCTTGATACCGCGCTTCCTCTTCGACGCGCGCCATCCGCACTTCGGGGCGCCAACGGAATTTGTGTGACCACGCATTCGTCTTGCCCTCCACTGCATCGGCGCTGAGTCCGCCGAGCAACGGCGCGAACTTGAACGCATGACCGCTGCCGCCTGTGGCGACGACGACGCCTTCGCGTTGTGGGTCGCGCGCAATCCAGAAGTGTCCATCCCACGTGTCGCAATACAAACACACGCGCGTATAGATGATGGGCGCGTCTGTGAGCGTGGGGAACGTCTCGCGCAGAAAGTCGCGCAGCTGTTCTGTCTCTTGCGCGGTCACGGCGCGTTCCGCTGATTCAGGATGCATCTGTCGCCCGATGCCGTGATTTGCAATCTTCACGACTTGATTGATTGGATGCAAAGGAAAACCATAATAGCCCGAGGCGGTGATGTCGGCGGCGAACACAGGGAAACGTTCGGCAACGAAGAGTTCTGGGTTCACAGGCTTCAAATGAAACACGGGCATGCCCGGCGAGCGGAAGACGGGAGCAAGTTCGGGCAAGATGTGTGGCGTCCATGAGCCTGTGGCAACAACGACCATGTCCGCTGTGAAGCGTGCGCCGTCGCGCGTGATGACGCCGCCGACGCGTGAGCCGTTTTCGATGAAATGCGCGAAGGTTTGCCCCTCATGCACCTCGACGCCTTGCGCTTTCGCGCGTTCCAACAACTTGGCGACAACCTTGCCGCTTTCGGCGTAGCCTGCAAATGCGTTGTAGTAGCCATCCACGTAACGCTCTGCATTCCACGCAGGAAAGCGTTGGCGTAGCACATCAGGTGTGAGACGTAATGGATCGTGTCCACGTTGTTGCAGCCGAAGAAAACTTTCGCGTTCGTAGTCTCCTTCGTCGTCCATTGAACGTCGCCGCGCGAACATCATGCCGACTTCGTGATAGAGGGTTTCGCCAAACTGTGCGTTCCATTGTCGCCATAAGTTGATGGCTTGCTCGCCCATTTCGGTGTAATCATCATCCGAGCCATAGTCCATGCGAATTGCTTTGCTGATATCCGTCGAAGCGGCGAGCGGATGCGGCAATGGACCGGGCTCAAGCAGTTGCACCCGGTGTCCGCGTTGGCGCAGTTCAAGTGCAGCGGTGACGCCGAAGATGCCCGCGCCGAGGATGAGGGTATTGGATAATTGGGTCATAGCCACGCCCACCCCTGAGTGACGCGCGTCGTGCCAGCGAATCCGTCGAACACGCTGCGCGGCTTCACCTTTTGCGCCAAGCGCAGAATGTATGGCAGCAAGCGCAACTTCGACTCAGCGTATTTGACGCCCTCGGCGCTTGGGCAATCTAAAACTAAATCAGGAAACAATGCGAGGTTCATTGGGGCCGCCTTGTGAAAATGTTGCTCAATGTCACTTTAATTAACATGAATTCGGGATAAGCCACCGCGAAGGCAATGCGCGCGCACCGCCGCGCCCAGCCGACGGAGGTCGGCTGGAACTGAACCCACGCAGGCGGGTTTCGCAGTGAGTAGGCGCGATTTTCAATCGCCCGCAACCTTATCCCGCATTGACGTTTAATTAGATGCGGATTCTTGCCGATGAGGTGCGTGAGTCGCTTCATGAAATCAAGATAGGCTTCTTGGGGTGTGTTCAGTGTGCTGTATCCAATAAGACATTATTTTGTCCCCGTCGGCGTCGCCGTCGCTTCCCTCATCGGCTTTGGCTGCTCGACGAACCAGCTCGCAATTGTGCGGAAGCGGTCCGCGGGGCGTGTGAGGGGACTGAGCTGCACGTTCTGCACACGACGGTCAACGGCATAGACATAGACGGGATAGCTGATGAGAATAGCTGGCACATCGTCGGCGAAGAGGTTTTGGAAGCGATGGTAGAGCGCGACGCGTTGCTTCGTGTCCACGATGCGTCGCGCTTCTTCCAACACCTCGTCGGCTTGGCGGTTGTTCCAGCTCGCGTAGTTTTGTCCTTCGTCGCTGCTGCGCGTCGAATGCCAGAGCGCGTACAAATCGGGGTCGGTCGAGGGATCGCGAAATTCCAGATACACTGTGTCATATTTGCGCGGGCGCACGAAATCGCGCGCCATGCCCGCGAACCCTGTGACCTGCGTGCGCGCCTTTACGCCGAGGCGTTCCCATTGGCGCGACACTTCTTCGATGACGCGGATGTGTTCAGGCACATCGCTCGACATCAGCGCGAAGTCCAACTTCAAATCGCCTTTGTCTAAGATGCCATCGCCATTGGTGTCTTTCCAACCCGCTTGCGCGAGCAACGCTTTCGCCGCGTCAAGATCAGGCGCATACTTTTTGACGAAGCGATTGTATGCCCAATTGGTCGGCAACAACGGCGAATGCGCAATGACGCCTTGCCCATCGAAGGCACGGTCAATCAACGCTTGGCGATCTAACGCGAGCAGCAGCGCTTGTCGCACTTCTGTTGGCTGGAATACGGGATTTTTCAAGTTGAAATATATTGCATTGTAGCCCGACATGGGCGCGGCGAAGAGTTGCGCCGTTGCCAGCTCACGCAAATCTTTGAGCTTCTCCGTCGTGACGTGCGCGACGCCCAACGTCTCGCCGCGTTGATAGGCGACGATGGCAGCTTGCTCGGTGCGATAGAACCGCAGCTCGACGCGCGAAAGATGTGGCAGCTGTCCATAATAATCGGCGAAGGGTTCGAGCGTGAGCGTCGCGCGTGCGGGCTCCGTTTTGACGAGGCGGAATGGGCCCGTGCCAATTGGTTGTTGATTGAACTCGTGCGTCGCCCAACGCGCGGGCAAGGTTCGCTCGATGACGCGCGCGGGCAAGATGCCCAATGAGGTATATGAAAGGAACGACGCATAGGGTTCTTGCAGCGTGAAGATGATGGTGTATGCGCCATTGGCTTGTACGGTGACGCGCCGCCAAAAGTCCGCGAGCTCGGGCGAGCCCGGAAATTCGGGCGTCTGTATCAAGCCAATCGTCGAGACGACATCATTCGCCGTGAACGACGAGCCATCGTGCCACTTCACATTGCGTCGCAAATTGAAGCTATATGTCAAGCCATCCTCGCTCACGTCCCACGATTCGGCGAGCGCGGGGCGCGGTTCGCCGCTGATGGTGTTGCTGGTCAGACCGTCGAAGATGAGCGAGACCAAATCTTGGTCAGCTTCGTTGAAGTCGCTGAACAAAGGGTTGATGGCGCGCGGCAAACCGGCAATCGCTTCGCTGTACACGCCGCCAGCATACGTTGGGGGTGAACGCGTCGGCGCGATGGCAGTGGTGATGCTGCCTGCGTTAGGCGTCGCATCGAGCGCAGCGGGATTGGGGGAAATGAGCGGCGAAACGATCAGATACAACGCAATAGCAAGAAGCCCGAAAAAACCTAGCCAACGAAGACGAGGAGACACCGGGGAACCCCCAACTCCCCAATCCCCAACACCCGTTATGCCATTGGGATTAGGGTTCTTGGGATTGAGGAGTTTGTGTGTGGTTTATGATGCGAAGACGCTTAACAGCGACAGCACACTGAATATAATGGAGAGGACGATGGTGAGTTGGAAGAGCGTGCGGTCCAGTCCGCGCCGCGTGCGAAAGATGCTGTCGCCGCCGAAGCTGCTGCCGAGACCGCTGTTGCGCGTTTGCAATAAAATCAAGCCGATAAGCGCGACACAGACGATGATTTGCGCCACATTCAAATAAATGAGCATGTAACCTCCGTGTCGAGATTATACAAGGGGCGGTGTGAAAGACGAAAAAATTTTTTGCGGCGTGCTGGTCGGCACCAGCACACGCAACGCCTTCGGCGCAATTTCGATGTGAACAGGCGTCTTGCCCGCAGGGTCGCCATCTACCTGCACGGGCATGGCTTGGCGTGTCGTGATGCGGACCGTGCGCGCGCGCAGATATTCCACTTGTGGGTCTTTCATCACGCCGCGCAGCGCGAAGCTGCCGTAATGGCGAATGGTGGCGAGAGGCCCGTGTCCTTGAATGATGATGAGATCGAGCCAGCCATCGTCGGCAATTGCTTGGTCGGCGATGCGAATGATGCCGCCATACAATTGTGTGTTCGCGGCCATCACCGCCCAGATGCGACGCTTGAGGCGTTTGCCGTCCACATACAAGGTTGCGCGTGTGCCGATAAAGTTCCACGCGGCGGCGACGCCTGAAAGGTAATAAGCGAGATCGCCGATGCGCTTTTTCAATTCCTTCTGACCTTCCATCGTCTCGACGATGTGCGCGTCAAAGCCCACCGAGCCGTAGAGCATGAAGTAGCGCTCATTGATTTTGCCCAGGTCCATCACGCGTATTGTGCCATCCACGAGCTGATGTGCGCCTTGCAAAAATGGATTGACCGTGAGGTTGAGCACATTGGGTATTGGCAAGCCAATCTCTTGCGCCCAGACGTTGGCGGTGCCGGTGGGCAACACTGCCAAGGCGGTGTTGGTATAAGCCAACCCGTTGATGACTTCGTTGATGGTGCCGTCGCCGCCTGCGACCCACACCACAGCGGCTTTGTTAGCGACGGCCTCCCGCGCGTACGTGGTGGCGTCGCTGCGCCCGTGCGTCTCACGCATGGTCACATCCCAATGTAGCGAACGCAAATAGCAGACAACTTCGTCGAGCGCCTCGCGCCAATCACGTTGCCCTGCCGTGGCGTTGTAAATCAAATGCGCGCGCATCGGGGCGATTATACAATAACTTCGCGGGTCTATCGAAGTGAGTTATAATATGCGCCGTGAGGGAGGTTCGCTTATGAGTTTCGGTTGGTTGAAAAATAGTTTCATTTACATCGCGTTGATTATCGCCGCTGGAGTGGCGCTGTTCTTTGTGATGCGTCCTTCGTCGCCGCGCCCTGAAATTCCATTGAGTCAGTTGGCAACGGCGATTACCAATGGCGAGGTGGAGCGCATCGAAGTGCGCGGCGATGAGCTGGCAATTTTTCCCAAGGCGGGGAGAGAATTAAGTCGCAAGGGCGCCGAGCTTGCCTCGCGTAAAGATCATCGCCTCAGCTTGGCTGAGGCGTTGACCAAGCTGGGCGTTTCTGGGGATAGCCTCAAGGGTGTCAAAATTGAAGTGCATGAACCGCGCGATTGGGGCAATGTGTTGACGATTCTCGGCACCTTCTTGCCTGTCGTCATTTTTGGCGCATTCTTGCTTTTTATGATGCGCCAAGCGCAGAACAGCAACAACCAAGCAATGATGTTTGGCAAGAGCCGCGCGCGTGTGTTCACGGGCGACAAGCCTACGGTCACGTTTGCGGACGTGGCGGGCGTCGAAGAATCCAAACAAGAATTGCAAGAAGTGGTCGAGTTTCTTAAAGAGCCTGAAAAATTCGCCGCGTTGGGGGCGCGCATTCCCAAGGGCGTGTTGCTGGTTGGACCGCCGGGCGCAGGCAAGACGTTGATGGCGCGCGCGGTGGCTGGCGAAGCCGGGGTGCCGTTCTTTTCGATTTCGGGTTCGGAATTCGTCGAGATGTTTGTCGGCGTGGGCGCATCGCGTGTGCGTGATTTGTTCGACCAAGCAAAACGCAATGCGCCGTGCATCATCTTCATTGACGAGATTGACGCCGTCGGGCGGCATCGCGGCGCGGGGTTGGGTGGTTCGCACGACGAGCGTGAGCAAACGCTCAATCAAATGCTGGTCGAGATGGACGGCTTTGACAATCAAACGAATGTCATCATCATCGCGGCGACCAATCGCCCAGACATCCTTGACCCTGCGCTGTTGCGCCCTGGTCGTTTTGACCGGCGCGTCGTTCTCGACCGCGCCGATTTGAATGGGCGCAAAGCCATCCTCGCCGTGCATACAAAGGGCAAACCACTGGCGACTGAAGTGGATTTACACGCCATCGCCGCGCAAACGATTGGCTTCTCTGGCGCAGATTTGGAAAATCTGGTGAATGAAGCGGCGATTCTGGCGGCGCGACGCAACCTCAAAGCAATTGGTATGAAGGAGTTCCAAGAATCCATCGAGAAGCTCATCGCGGGCCCTGAGCGCAAGAGCCGTTTGCTCACCCCTGAAGATAAGAAGGTCGTCGCGTATCACGAAGCGGGCCATGCGGTCGTGATGAAGATTTTGCCCAACTGCAACCCTGTGCAGAAAATCGTTTCGATTTCACGCGGCATGGCATTAGGCTACACCCTATCTAATCCGCAAGAAGACCATTACCTTGAGAGCAAGGCGAAGTTTCAGGATGAACTGGCGGGCTTGCTTGGGGGGCGTGCGGCAGAGGAGCTCGTCTTCAAGGACATCACCACTGGTGCAAGCAACGACCTTGAGCGCGCGACGAGGATGGCGCGGGCAATGGTGACGCAGTATGGCATGAGTGAGGTGTTGGGCAATCGCACCTTCGGCAAGAAGGAAGAGCTCGTCTTTCTAGGACGGGAGATTTCCGAGCAACGTAATTACAGCGACGAGGTCGCGGAGCAGATTGATGCGGAGGTGCGCCGTATCATTGACCGCGCCTACTTCCGCGCGAAAGAAACACTTACCACTTACCGCGACAAGCTCGACACCCTGTCACAGCTGCTGATGGAGACGGAGACCGTGGACAAGCAACAATTTGATGCGCTGTTTGCATAACAAGAAAAACTCAGCAACCACACAAACCCCATTGGATAGATGCCAATGGGGTTTGTTTTTAGCACTCTAAAATTTTTCTGCTAAATTTTTTCCTTGAAAGAATTTGAAAGAATAAGATGGTATAATTGAATAAAACAAAATTATTAAGGTATATTGTCAAAAAATATAAGCTTGCGATGGAGAGAATTATCGGATAAAATGCCCCTTGTTAGCAGTCTTGCTATCAGAGTGCTAAAAATATCAACCAAAATCAAAAGGAGGTTTTCCCCCATGGCTATGTCATTGAAACCCCTCGCGGATCGAGTTATTGTCGAACCGTTGGAGCGCGACGAGATGACTTCCACTGGCATCTACTTGCCTGAAACAGCGAAGGAGAAACCACAAGAAGGCAAAGTATTGGCAGTTGGTCCTGGTCGTCTGAATGATGACGGCAAACGCTCGGCAATGGAAGTGGCAGAGGGCGACAAAGTCATTTTTGCCAAGTATTCTGGCACTGAAGTCAAAATTGACGATAAGAAGTTGCTCATTTTGAGCGAGAAAGACATCTTGGCGATTGTGAAGTAAGCCACGATGCCCTGTAAGCAGAAAAGAAAAAGTCAAAATGAGCGAAGGCTCATCGCTTTTTACTTTTTAACTTAGCTGAGTCACACATTCTGGGAGGATTACTTATGCCAAAGCAATTGGCTTTTTCAGAAGATGCCCGCCGACATTTGAAAATTGGCGTGGACACCTTAGCGAATGCAGTGAAGACCACGCTCGGTCCCAAGGGGCGCAATGTCGCCTTGGACAAGAAATTTGGCGCGCCCACCGTCACACATGATGGGGTGACTGTCGCCAAAGAAATTGAGCTGACGAATCCTTATGAAAACATGGGCGCGCAGCTGTTGAAAGAAGCCGCGACCAAGACCAACGATGTCGCTGGCGATGGCACGACGACGGCGACCGTGCTCGCGCAAGCCATCGTGACCGAAGGATTGAAGAACCTCGCCGCCGGCGCGAACCCCATGATGCTCAAGCATGGCATCGAAAAGGGCGCGCAAGCAGTGGTGAAGTCCATCAAGGACAATGCGAAGAAAGTTGAAGACAAAGCAGAGATTGCTAACGTCGCAGCCATTTCGGCGGCAGATCCCGAAATCGGCGCGTTGATTGCGGACGTGATGGACAAAGTTGGCAAAGACGGCGTCATCACCGTTGAAGAATCGAAGGGTTTGCAATTCGAGACCGAATACGTCGAGGGGATGCAGTTTGATCGTGGTTACATCTCCGCTTACTTCATCACCAACACGGACCGCATGACCGCAGAGTTGCAAGATCCGTATATCCTCATTACCGACAAGAAAATTTCGGCGGCGACGGACATCGTGCCTGTGATGGAGAAGCTCGTGCAAGTCGGCAAACGCGAATTCGTCGTCATCGCGGAAGATGTGGACGGCGAGGCGTTGGCGACATTGGTACTGAACAAACTGCGCGGCACGTTCAACTGCTTGGCTATCAAAGCGCCGGGGTTCGGCGATCGCCGCAAAGAAATGTTGCGCGACATCGCTATCCTCACGGGCGGTCAGGTCATCACCGAAGAAATGGGCCGCAAGATCGACACGACAACCATCGCCGATTTGGGCAAGGCGCGCAAGGTGAGCTGCGACAAGGACAACACCACCATCGTCGAAGGCAAGGGGCAGGAGAAGGAAATCAAAGGTCGCATCGAGCAAATCAAAGCGCAAATCGAAACGACCACCTCCGATTATGACCGCGAGAAGCTGCAAGAGCGTCTGGCCAAGCTCGCGGGCGGCGTGGCAATCATTCGAGTGGGCGCAGCGACCGAGACCGAATTGAAAGAGAAGAAACATCGCGTCGAAGATGCGTTGTCGGCGACGCGCGCAGCGGTCGAAGAAGGCATTGTGCCCGGCGGCGGCGTTGCCTTGTTGAACGCGATCAAGGTCTTGGATGGCGTGAAGCTTCCGTATGACGATGAAAACACCGGTGTCACCATTCTCCGCAAAGCGCTGGAAATGCCTTTGCAAATGATCGCCGAGAATGCCGGTCAAGATGGCGCGGTGATTTTGCAAAGCGTGCGCCGCATGCAAAAGGATCAAAACAGCAGCACGCTGGGTTACGATGTGATCACCAATGAATACTCGGACATGTTGAAGGCTGGCATCATTGACCCCGCGAAGGTCACGCGTTCCGCCGTCGAGAACGCCGCGAGCATCGCGGCGATGATTTTGACGACTGAGGCGTTGATTACCGACATGCCTGAGAAGGAAAAAGCGCCCGCCGCTCCGCCAATGCCAGACTACTAAAATAGTGCATAGCCAATAGCGCATGGCGGATTGGTTTATTACAGAAACCCGTTTTCTGATGTAAGTGCTTACATCGGAAAACGGGTTTCTACATTTCACGCTTTGCGGTTCACATTTCAGGCATCGCGTTTCACATTTCACGCCTGTACACCTTCACGGATCACGGTTCACACTCCACACTCATGTTCATTCCCTCACTCTTACTCGGTCTCGTTGTCAGCTCGTTGCTGGCTGCAGCATGGCACGTCGGGCGCGGTCAGGCGTTGCGCGATTTAGCGGAGTTTTGGTTGATGGCGCAAGCAGGCTTTTGGGGCGCGCATCTCATCGCTGCGGCGGCAATGGTCACCATTGGCGTAGTAGGCGAGTTGCAATTGGGCGCGGGGGTGGTGGGAGGCGCGATTGCTTTGAGCGTGCTGGTTGTCAGGCGCAAGTGAGTTATGTTATAATCGCGCCATGTCCTCGAACTGGCTCGCCGATGTGCGCGACATCTTCATCATCTTCTTAGCGCTTGAATCCATCATCGTCGTCGGTTTGTTGATTTGGTTGATTCTGGAAATTCGTGGTTTAGCGGTATTGCTGAAACATGAAATCAAGCCAATTCTCGAGTCAGCGCAAGAGACGATCAGCACCGTGCGCGGCACGACGACCTTCATCAGCGATAACGTGGTCTCGCCATTTGTGAAGTTGCATGGCTATGTCGCAGGCGCGCGCGCGACGCTTGAAAATTTGGTGGGCACAGCGCGCAAAAAATAGCATCCGCAATTGGCGCATCAAGTGTCATCAGACGAAAGGAGTTGCTCATGGCAAACGAAAGTGGTAGCGGGGGTTGGGAATTTGTGGCAGGTCTCTTTGTGGGAGGTCTGGTCGGCGGTTTAGTGGGCGCAGCCGCCGCCATCTTGCTCGCGCCGCAAAGCGGCGAAGACACGCGCGCGCTGTTGAAGGAGAAAGGCTTGGAGTTGAAAGACCGCGCAGGCGATTTGTCCTTCGACGTGCGGGAGCGTGCCAATGTGGTGCGGGAGCGCGCCCGCGTGGCGATGGAAGAACGCATGGCGCAAATGCAGGACGCCATTCAAGCAGGCAAAGAGACAGCCGAACGCACGAAAGAAGAATTGTTGGCGAAACTCGAAGAGGCCAAAAAAGGGATGACCGCTTCGAACACACCGGCTGCGTCATAAGCTGCTGAGTCATAAACAAAAACCCGCTAACCTTAGCGGGTTTTTGTTTTGAGCATGAATGGCTGGCGCATTCAGCGCTTCTGCCATTCACTAGCTGCTAATTCCTCACTGGCTTCCCCGTTTGCAAGAATCCCCAGATGCGTTCCATCGTCTTCGGCTGTTTGACCAGCTCCATGAACGCCGCGCGCTCCAAATCCAAAATGTATTGCTCGTTCACCCATTGCGCCGACGACAGATCGCCGCCCGTAATGACGTTGGCAAGCTGCTTGCCGACAACCATATCGTAGTCGCTGATGTAGTTGCCATTCTTCATGCCATTGATCATGATTTTCAAGGTAGCGAGACCATCGCGTCCTACGGCGTAAATGCTCTTGGAGGGAATGGGCGCGCGATAACCGTCGGCAACGAGCTTCAACACTTCGCGTTTCGCTTCACCGAGCAAATGCGACCGATTGAATACGATGCGGTCGCTGTCGGTGAGAAAGCCCATACTGCGCGCTTCGAATGCGCTTGCGCCGACTTTCGCTTGCCCGATGGTTTGGAAGATTTGCGCGAAGAAGGGTTGCGGATTGGCTTGCGCGGAAGCCTTCATCAGAGGCGACACGATGCGCCGCAGCAGTTCTTTCACGCCGCCGCCCGCAGGCACGAGCCCCATACCCACCTCGACCAAGCCCATGTACGTCTCCACATGCGCGACGACCCGCGCGCACGCCAGCACGATTTCTGCGCCGCCGCCGAGCGCCATGCCCGCCGGCGCGGCGACGATGGGCTTGGGGTTGTAGCGCACCCGCATCAACAATTGTTGGAATTGCGCGACATATTGCTCGAGCTCGTCGTACATATTTTGTTGCGACTGCATGGCGACGCTGAAGACATTCGCGCCCGCGCAGAACGCTTCGCCTTCGTTGCCGATGACCATGCCGACGTAGTGCGGCTTGGCGAGCTCGTCCAGCGCGTATTGTGTCATTTCGCCAATGTATTGGTCAATAGCGTTCAGCGTCTTCGTGTGGAATTCCAGACACAACACGCCATCGCCCAGGTCAATCAAGCTCGCACTCTCGTTCGCTTTCAGTTCTTTGCCTTGCGCTTTCAAATCGGCGAGCGCTATGACAGATGGATCAGGCGGTAGAGGTTGATAGACCTTCGTCCGCACATCGTAGTAACCGATGACGCGCCCATGCTCGCGCTGATAGAAGGAGGGGCAACCGTTCGTCAACATTTCCTTGACCCACGCGGCGACTGGCATCCCCTCGGCTTCCATGCGCTGCGCCGTCTCTGCGACGCCAAGCGCATCCCACATCTCAAAGGGCCCCAGCTGATGTGAGAAGCCCCACTTCATCGCGTTGTCAACCTGATACAGTTCGTCGGCAATTTCGGGGATGCGGCGTGCGGCATACGTCAGGTTGAAC
This sequence comes from uncultured Anaerolineae bacterium, assembly GCA_964509505.1. Lineage (GTDB taxonomy): Bacteria > Chloroflexota > Anaerolineae > JACRMK01 > JACRMK01 > CAZDYP01. The sequence goes on from CAZDYP010000119.1 coordinate 15,282, forward strand.
GACAACACTGCCCACAGCAACTTGCCCGCGCGATCATCGGCCTTCAATAGAATTTTCAAACGCTCCCCTAATGGCTCAACGTCTTTCGCTTTGCCGACGGAATCGAAGCGCACTTTTTGCGGCGGTTTGTATTCGAGCGTTTGTAAATCGAGCGCCCAAAATTCACGCTTGCCCCCTTCACCCTTCATTTCTTTGTAAAACCCTTGTCCCGTTTTGTTGCCGAGCCACTTGTGCTGCACCATCTTTTCCATGACGGGGCGCATCGCCTGCGCGCGCAACACCTCGCGCGATTCGTCGTTGGGGATAAGGTCATAGAGATTGCCGCCCACCGCCGCCGCCACATCCAAGCCAACCAAATCGAGCAAGCGAAACGTGGCCGTCTTGGGGAAGCCAATGAGCGGTCCCGTGAGTGCGTCCACTTCTTCGACGGTGTAGCCGTTGTCCATGATGTATTTGGAGGCGAATGAATTGCTCAACGAGAAGATGCGATTGCCCACGAAGTTAGGTGTATCCTTGCATATCACGACGCCTTTGCCCAACATTCGCTCGGCAAATTGTTTCATGTACGCAACCACAGCGGGAGCGGTGTCAGCCGTCGGGATGATTTCGAGCAGCTTCAAGTAGCGTGGCGGATTAAAGAAGTGTGTCCCCAAGAGTCGCCGTTTGAAATCAGCCGAGCGTCCCTCGCCAATCTGCGTGAGGGGCAAGCCCGAGGTGTTGCTGCTGATGATGGCGGAGGGTTTGCAGACCGCTTCCACTTTCGCCATCAATGCTTGTTTCGCGGCGAGGTTTTCGAAGATGGCTTCGACAATCCAATCACAATCGGCAAGCTTATCCAGGTGGTCTTCGGTGTTGCCCGTCGTGATGCGTTCGATGAAATCGGGCGAGGCGAAATTGGCAGGGCTGGCTTTCGCGCAACGATCGAGTCCCGCGCGTACGAGGCGATTGCGCACGGCGGGATGTTGCAGCGTGAGACCGCGCTTTTCTTCATCGGGTAAAAGTGTATCAGGCACCGCATCGAGCAAGACGACGGGGAAGCCGCAATTGGCTGCGCTCGCCGCGATGGCGGCGCCCATCGTGCCAGCGCCGATGACGGCGATGCGGTTGATTGAGTAAGCCATAGAATGCTCCTTTATTTCAAGAATAATCAAGGGTCAAGTCGCCCGTAGTTTAGGCAGCCCCGCTTTCCTTGTCAATTCGCGCGCGTGGTTGTCGTGTCGCGCGTCGCTGTGTTATACTCTCATCCATGTCACGCCGCTCCACCATGCCGCCTAGCGCGCACAAACTCTACATGCTCGGGCTCATCCTCATTGTCATCTTCGTCATCATCAGCTGGGCTGTCACCGCCTATTCCATCGGCGCGCCGCTCCTCACCATCAATCAAAATCACCACCCGACGATTGCGCCCGAACAATGTCTGACTTGCCATCGCACCGAAACGCAAGCGCCCAAACTCAAGCACGTCGAATTTCCCACGTGCGGGTATTGTCATCGTTTCATTGAGTCAAATAAGTAATTAATAATTAGTAATTGGTGATTGAGCGCATCACGTTTCACGTATCACGTTTTCACCATGCCATCCACCCCGCCCCAACTTCGCCTGCTCACCATCGGCGACATCCTCGATCTCACCCTTACCCTCTATCGCAAAAATTTTGTGA
>CAZDYP010000120.1:0-16789 GCA_964509505.1 uncultured Anaerolineae bacterium
CTCGCGCCGCATCATCTTGTAGCATGTCTCCATGTCTTTGAGCTGACCGCCATACATCACGTTCGTGAGCAGGGTGAGGAAGTGGTTGCCCAAGCGCATCACCAGCTTTTGCGTGCGCAATGACCGCGCGCCATACACCACCTCCGCGCGGCCCGACTTGATGGGCGCAAGCAGGCGCGTGAAGTCATGCGGGTCATACTCAAGGTCGGCGTCCTGAATGACGACCACATCACCTGTGGCATGGGTAAGCCCTGTGCGAATTGCCGCGCCCTTGCCGCGGTTGATGGGATGATGGATAACCCGCACAGACGACGAAGCCAATTGGTTCACAATCGCATGTGTGCCATCGGATGAGGCATCGTTCACCAGCACAATTTCTTTTTCAAGTGGCACTGTTTGCGCGCGTTCCACGATTTCTGCGATGGTGCGCGCTTCGTTGAAGACGGGCATCAGAATCGAAAGTTTCATAGTTCCTAACTTACCACGGTATTGGTCGCTTCGTGTGTGTGCGTCCGCGCGCCGCTTGCTCTGCGCTGGCCGTCCCGCAAATCATCAAGCCAGCGTCCAACTTCGTAATGAGATCGTCAGGTGTCACGAGATCGAAGAAAGACAATTGGTTGGCACGAACCGCATTGAAGACGCGCGTGCGAATCGCGGCCATTTCGGGTGGATACGGCGGGTCGTGCGCTTCAGGTAAGCCAAGCGCCATGCCCATATCGCCGGGACCCCATTCCGCTAATGCGATGCCCGGCACGGTCAATGTTTTTTCGACGTTCGCCAACGCGCGCAGATTTTCGATCTTCAAGCCAATCATAATTTCGCCGTCAGGGTTGAGGGGCCACACATCCGCCTTGCGCAAGTAGTCGCTAGGGCTGAGTCCCCACATCTGAGCGGCAAAATTCTGCCCGCCGTTGCCGCGCCGTCCCTGATTCAGCTGCTCACCCACACCGAGTTTTTGGAATGAGTAGCGCGTCGCTTCGACCAACGCGCGCACCGCGCCCGGCGTTTCGGCGTGACACAGCATGATGCCATGCACGCCCGCCGCCAAAACATGCTTCGCCATCCACGCATTCGCGCGCATCGTCGCTTCGTCGCTGCCGTCAGTCGGCAGCTCCGCAATGACCGTCGGTGTGCGATGACCACTCGCCGTGGGACCGCCATCCACCATACCGCGCATGAATTCACGCATCCCCTCCACATTGAATGGGTCGTGTTCGATATCGAGACGCACGATGTCGGCAAAGGTGCGCGCCAGCTTCACGCCGTTGGCATACGTCAGCTCGCGCGTGGCGAGCATATAGACAGGTTGACCTTGTGAGAGAAGTTCGATTGCTTTATTGATGCGGGGCATACATGACCTTTCAGAATGAAATGATTACGCGCCATTGATTGGGATGCGCTGCTCATGGCAAGTGCGTTCATAAGTCGCATCTAATTCGACAGGCAGACACACGCTGCCACGTAACCAAAGCGGCATCGTGGGCAAAGGGTTTCCAACCGCTAAGGGCTCTTGCCAGATGTCCAAGCTCTTATGTTTAGCGCGTTCAACCACATGATAAGCAGCGGCATACAAATAGGTATCCATGTACGATGCGCTCGTGAGATTCAAGCGCGCGAGTAAATCGTTGTGCAAATTGGCTGTGCGTTCCGTGACTACATCCACAACCACTAGCCCAATCCCTTGTTGCAAATAGGCTTCGCATTTGGACACGGAGGCTTCACGTTGGGCGGGCCGGTCTTTATTTGCAGGACTGACCAATTCGATAGCTCCTACGAGAATTGGTCCCCCCCTCGCTGTGAAAAATTTGCACTGCAACTTGATCGGTAACTAACGTCGTACCCTGCTCCTTTCGCTGGCGGCATTATACCCATGTAAAACAAATTGGCAATTTGCCTTGCGACGACAAAATCAATCTGTGATACCTGCCGTGCGAATCACGAACAACTTGCTTGTCCCCGACTGCGCGCCCCAGACCTCGCCTACGCGTCCAAGAATTTGGCGCACATTTGCGCCGCGTTCTGCGAATGGGAACGACGTGAACTTTTCAGTCTTCGGGTTGAAGCGCACCATCGCATTGGCGTTCCACTCGCTGAGCCACACCATGTCGTTCTCGTCCACATAGACCGCATACGCTTGCGGATTGGTGCCGGGCAATTTCCATGTGCGCCATTGCCGATTAGCTGGATCATACATTGACACATTGCCGCTGTTCCACTCGCTGACCCAGATTCGGCTGCGCGAATCTGACCACACACGCCGCGCGCCTTGATGCTTCGTTGGCGGTTCAAGCACCGTCGCCGCGCCTGTGTCGAGGTCCACTTGCGCGATATAGCTGCCCGCGAGCGATGCGTAGAAGATGCCGCCGCTCGGCGTGCCCGTGATGCCATAAGGTCCACGCCCACGCGGCGCATCGTACACATCCACCTTTCCTGTCTTTGGGTCAAGCCGCCCATAGACGCCATTCTGTCCTGTGAACCAATGTACGCCACGCCCATCAAACGCGGCGGTATTGAGATTCGCATTGCCACGATTCGCAGGCAATGGAAAACGCTGCACTTGTTCGGTCTTGGGGTCAACCCGCACAATCGCATTGAGTCCGCTATCGGTCACCCACGCTGCGCCATCCGGCCCGACGATGACGCCATGCGGCGCAGAACCTTGCCCCAATGGAATCAGTTTTGATTCGCCTGTCTTTGGATCAAGGCGCCCCAATTCACCCGAACCTTGCGCCGTGTACCAGACGGCGCCATCAGGCGCGGGCGCGACATCGTGCGGGCGTGTGCGCGCAGGCACGGCGAACTCTTGCATCACGGGCAATTTTTGCGAGCTGCTATCGGGCGCAACGGTTGGTTTCGCAGTCGGTTGTGCCGTTGGTGCTGGCACAACCGTTGCTGAGGGGATGGGCGCGCGCGTTGGCGCAATGGTTGGCGTGGTCGTGTTGGTAGGTATCGCGGGTGGTGATGGGGCAGGTGTCCGTGCGGGGGGAGGTGTCGCCGTCGGCGTGGACGCGCACCCTACCGACCACAGAGCTAGGCAGCACAACAAACTTGCAAGATGATTCAAGCGAAACATGCAACGCCTCCTGCTAGAAACTCATCGCGCCAAAACTTTCATGCAAAGAACACATAACCCGAATCTTTGCGCCTTTTGCGTTTCTGCGCGTCTTTGCCTGACATTGATACCTCAATAAGGAGAGAGCCTTGCATAGCGCAAGGCTCTCAAAACCTGGTGATTGCTAAATTCATTTAGCTTGACGACGTTTTAATCGGCATGTACGGCGCAATCGCTTCCGCCAGATTCATCGTCGGCATCGTCTGCAACCACACGCGCCCGGGCCCACGCAGCGTCGCAAGGAATAAGCCTTCGCCGCCGAACAAAATATTGCTGAAACCTTTGACCATCTCCACATCAAATGTCACGGTTGGCTCATACATCGCCACGTGTCCTGTGTCGGCTTTCAGCACTTGGTTAGGTTCGAGCGTGTATTCGACAATCTCGCCGTCGAGACACACAAACGCCACACCAGGTCCCGTCAATTTTTGCATGATGAAGCCTTCGCCGCCAAACAGACCTGCGCCCAAACGTTTGCGGAAATGGATGTCCAAGCCGACCGTCTTCTCCGCGCACAAGAACGCCGACTTCTGCGCGATGAGTGTTTGTCCTTGCGTCAACGAGATAGGTACGATTTTGCCCGGGAAATCTGACGCAAAGGCCACCTGTCCCTTGCCATTCTCGCTGGTGAACTCGACGAGGAACAGTGATTCGCCGGACACCGCGCGCTTCAAGATGCCGCCGATGCCGCCGCCGCGCCCGCTCGTCTTCATGGCGATGTTGCCCGTCATCCACGCCATGCCGCCGCTTTCCGAATACACGGTCTCGCCGGGGTCGAGTTCGAGAATGACGGCTTGCAAGGTTGTGCCGATGATTTTGTATTCCATGCCTGTGATGCCCTTGCCCGTCGCCGTGATGGTTGGGTCAGGCAAATCGAGTCGTCCACCTGTTTGATTGCTCATGATCATATCTCCTGTATGCTCTGGTGATTACCCACATCTTAGGAAGACAAGCATGGTGAGCTTGTCGAACCATGCGTTTTCCAATTCGACGCATTCTTCGACAAGCTCAGAATGCTGCCTCATTTGAGTTGGGCTTCAACATCACAAAGTATAGTCTCCTCACGCAGTTAGGTCAATCAGTTGGCGCACTACTTTGAGCAGCGCCTGTTCATCGCCCACGTTGCCGGGAAAGATCACATAGGGTGTTCCAGGAAAGCGCGTTTCCTCCCCTAACATCCACATTGGCACGCCGGGCAACGGCGGCGCGGGCGCATACGCGCGCTTCACGCCCAACGCCTTCACCCCAATCTCGCTCGCCGTCCAGCCGCCCTTGACAACCACAAATCGTGGTGTCGCCGATAAATTTCGCACAATTTGGACGAGCGCTTCCGAGATTTTTTGTCCTATGAGCAGCGCTGCTGCGCTCTCGCGTTGTTCAACCTCGCGTGAGGTATAAAGAACAATATGCTGCCCCGCTTTCACGGTTGAGTTAATCAAAGCCATCGCCTGATCCACCGCAGTTGACGTGCGCCCTTCTGCAATTTCTTGCACTCGCAATTCGCAACTCACAACACGCAATTCACTTAACAATTGCGCCAACTGAGTCGAGCTCTTCGGTACATGCGAGCCGACGATGACGAGCCCACCACTGGAGATTGGGGAGTCGAGATTGGAGATTGTGCCTCCAATCTCCAATCTCCAATCTCCAATCTCTAATCCCTGCCCCGCCCTCACCCGCACAAACGACGCTGCACTCCGCACGATGAATCGCTTGCCCTGCGCCTCGGCGCGCAACAAAGCGAGCGTGAACACTTCAAGCTCGTGATAACTTACGGCGTTGACGATAATGGTGTGCCTACGCGAACGCAATAACACCTCCATCACACGCGTCACATCGCCGCCACGCAACCATTCCAACGGAATTGTCAACACTTCATCTGCACGAATGCGCCCATGCGTTTTTTCCTCGACCCAGTTGCACAGGTTCGAATGCCGATAGCCGAAGGTTTGGTCGCGCGCATACGGCGTTTGCGCTACAGGCACCAGCAATGCGCCCTCCTTCACCCATTGCGTGTCGTCTAAGGTGTAACGTCCCCCTTCCTCAAAAAATGGAATAAGGATGGTCGCATCACATTCGCCCAACGCCTCGACATCATCGGGATAATGCCCGCGCAACGTCGAATCGCCGCGCACGACGACAGTGTATGGCACACCGCAGTGCTGCGATGCGACACGCAAATTCTCCGCGATCTCACGATGCAACGCGATGGCTTGTGCGCTTGGCAATGCGCGCGCATTCGTCAGCACGAAGAACAAGGGGCGTGACTCTTGCAGCTCACGGCGCAAGATTTCAACTGACCATTCCGTCAACACGTACACATCGCGCATCGCCTGCGGTCCCGTTGGATCATCGTCCAACACGACGACCTTGCGGCGCGAACGCACAACCTCATCACGAACTTGCGAGAGCAGCGAGGTGTGATAAGGCGCCCAAGTCGCCATCGTCGCCGCAGCATCAAGGGATTGGGTGGGTTCAGGAAATGTTGGCATAAGATAATTATATCGCGGTATAATGGCGGATAGCGAATGGCGTATAGCAAGTAGCAAGTGACGATTCGCTATCTGCCATGCGCCACCTGCAGCCTGAGCAGGTCGAAGGAAAGCCTCTGCTATTTACCAGGAGCCATCATGGGACGAGAGATTTTAGACATGCCGCCGCCGCCTGCCGAGGTGCGGATTCGTTATGGCGACGACGACCATCATTTCGGCGATTTGCGTTTGCCCAATGGGCATGGCCCCCATCCCGTCGTCATCGGCATACACGGCGGCTTCTGGCGCGCGCTGTATGGGCTTGATTATTACGGCCATCTGTGCGAGTCGTTGCGACAAGCGGGCATCGCTACCTGGAACATCGAGTATCGGCGCATTGGCAATGGCGGCGGCTACCCGACGACGTTCCTCGACGTGGCAAATGCCGCCGATCACTTGCGCGTCATTGCGCCGCAATACAATCTCGACTTATCGCGTGTCGTGCCGCTTGGTCATTCCGCAGGTGGACACCTTGCGTTGTGGCTCGCGAGTCGCCAGCGCATTCCGCCAGACGATCCGTTGCGCATCGCGAACCCATTGCCGCTAAAAGCGGCTATCGCATTGGCAGGCGTCGTAGATTTGCGTCGCTCGTATGAGCTGCGCTTGGGCAACAACGTCACCGAAGAATTTATGGGCGGCACGCCGGCTGCGGTGTCATCACGCTACGCGACAGCCTCCCCCATCGAACTGTTGCCTGTAGGGATTCCCTGTATGCTGATTCACGGCACCGACGACGTGAACGTGCCCCACGAACTCAGTCAACGTTACTATGACGCAGCGAAAGCTCAAGGCGACCCTGTCGCACTCATCACCCAACACGGCGCAGAACATTTTGCCTGCGTTGACCCGCGCACGAAGGAATGGCAAGAAATTTTGGAGACGATACAGAATATAGTCAGTAGTCAGTAGTCAGTAATGACCAACTCATAATTTCAACTTCCAACTCCAACACCTAACGCCAACTCGCAACTCCAACTCCAACTGGAACTGGAACGCACATGGATTTATTCGACCATGCCGCACAAGAGCGCATGAAAACCGACGCGCCGCTCGCCGCGCGGATGCGCCCACGCACAATTGACGAGATCATTGGGCAGGCGCATCTCATTGGGGCAGGCAAACTGCTGCGCCGCGCCATCGAGAGCGACCGCCTCTTCTCGTCGCTCATTTTGTGGGGCCCGCCAGGCACAGGCAAGACGACATTGGCGATGGCGATTGCCAATTCATCCAAAGCGCACTTCGAGATGTTGAACGCCGTGCTCGCGGGCGTCGCCGACATTCGCCGCGTCGTGCATGACGCGCGCGAGCGACTGCGGTTGCATCATCAGCGCACGATTCTGTTGGTGGACGAGATCCACCGCTTCAACAAGGCGCAACAAGACGCGCTCTTGCCGCACGTCGAAAACGGCATCGTCATCTTGATTGGCGCGACGACACAGAATCCATATTTTGAAATCGTAGGCCCCCTTCTCTCGCGCTCACGCATTTTTCAGCTGCAACCATTGAGCAACGAACAGACCATCCAACTCATGCGCCGCGCGCTGAGTGATAAAGAACGCGGCTACGGCGCGCGCGCCATCCACATCAGCGACGAGGCGTTGGCACATCTCGCCCATGTCGCAGGCGGCGATGCGCGCACCGCGTTGAATGCGCTGGAGCTGGCGGTCGAATCCACTTCCATTGGTAGTGATGGATTTATCCATATTGATTTAGACATCGCGCAAGATTCGATTCAACGCCGCGCCGTTCGCTATGACCAAGGCGGCGATGAACATTACGACACCATCTCCGCGTTCATCAAATCCATTCGCGGCTCCGACCCCGATGCGGCGTTGTATTGGCTGGCGAAGATGCTGCTGGCCGGCGAAGACCCCGAGTTCATCGCGCGGCGCATCGTGATTCACGCCTCAGAGGATGTGGGACTCGCAGACCCAATGGCATTGGTTGTCGCCGTCGCCGCCGCACACGCGTTGCAATTCGTCGGCTTGCCCGAAGCGCAGCTCGCGCTGGCGGAAGCGACGCTCTACCTTGCCACTGCGCCCAAGAGTAATTCTGTGCTTTCGATTTACAAAGCGAAAGCAGCAGTCGAAACGGAAGGCCAGACGCAAGTGCCACCACATCTGCAAGACCCATCGCGCGATGCAAAAAGCTTGGGGCATGGTAAGGGCTACAAGTATCCGCACGATTATCCCGATCATCACGTCGCGCAAACCTATCTGCCGGAGGCGTTGCTGGGCGCGCGCTTCTACGAACCAAGCGATCAAGGACGCGAGCAGGCGATTGCGGAGCGAGTGAAGCAGTGGCGCGCGGCGTTAAGCACGCCACGTAAAACATAAGCGGCTTTTTGTTCATCGCGCACGCGCGCCTATAATCTCCGCTATGAAAACTTTCAATCTCGCCGTCCTGCCCGGCGACGGCATCGGCAGTGAAGTGATGACGGAAGCCATCAAAGTCTTGCGCGCGGTCGAGGCGCGTTTATCAGGGGTTTCATTTGAACTGACCGAACACTCGGTAGGCGCAGCGGAATATCTGAAAAACGGCAACCCGTTGCCAGAGTCCGCCTTCGAAGCGTGTCGTACAGCTGACGCCGTGTTGCTCGGCGCGATGGGCTTGCCCTCTGTGCGCTGGCCCGATGGCAAAGAGCTCACGCCGCAAATTGACTTGCGCGAGCGACTCGATTTGTATTGTGGTCTGCGCCCCATCAAGCTGTATCACGCCGCAGATACGCCGCTCAAAAAGTATGGCGCTGGCGAAATTGATTTCGTCATCGTGCGTGAGAATTGCGAGGGGTTATTCTCGTCGCGTCTCGCGCCGTGCGACTTGCAAGCCAGCGAAGCGCGCGACACCCTGCTCATCACGCGACACGGCGCAGAGCGCATCTGCCTCTCGGCATTTCACTTGGCGCAGCAGCGGCGCAACAAAGTGACGCTGGTGGACAAAGCCAATGTGTTACCCTCGATGGTTTTCTTCCGCAAAATTTTTGATGAGGTCGCCCGCGAATTTCCCGACGTGCAGACTGAGCGCGTCTATGTGGACGCAATGACGCTCTACCTCGTACAACGTCCGCACACCTTTGATGTGATCGTCACCGAAAATATGTTTGGCGACATCCTCTCCGATTTAGCCGCAGGACTCGTCGGCGGAATGGGCATGGCGCCATCCGCAGACATCGGCACGACGTGCGCTGTGTTTCAACCCTCGCATGGCACCGCGCCCGACATCGCCGGGCAAGGCATCGCCAATCCCATTGCGACAATTCTTTCACTGGCGATGCTGCTCGATTGGTTGAGCCACTCTGAAACGAAACGCGGCGCACAGCTCATCTATCGCGCCGTGGCAAACGTGCTGACGAATCCCGCGCAACGCACGCGCGATTTGGGCGGTACGTTAAGCACGTCACAGCTGGGCGACTTGGTTGCGCAACAAATATCTGAAACCGCATAACAGAAACCCATTCAACACACACTCACAAAGAATGCGCAAAGACACGAAGCAAAATGCCTGTGTATTCTTCGTGTATCTTGGTGTCTGTGTGTTGAATCCGTTTGTAAGGAAAAACAACTCGCATGACAACCCGCGTATTGGTCGTGGACGACAATCCACTCAAATTGAAACTCGCCACCGCTGTGCTGGAACAAGATGGCTATCTCGTCTATACGGCGACGAGCGGGAGCGAAGCGCTGTATATCGTTGACACCATTCAACCCCAAGCAATTGTGCTTGACGTGATGATGCCGGAGATGGACGGCTATCAAGTCTGTCGCGCGTTGCGCCGCAAACCTAATTGCACGCACCTGCCGATCTTGATGCTGACGGCGCAAGACTCGCTCGAAGAAAAGATGAAGGGCTTCGAGGCGGGCGCGGACGATTACATGACGACGCCGTATCCTGCGATTGAGTTGCAGACGCGCCTGAAATCGCTCCTGCAAAAAAATATCGCGCGCGCATACCACAGGGCGAACATCAATGGCAAGCTTATCTCGGTCTTTTCGTTGCGCGGCGGCGCGGGCGTCTCGACCATTGCGACGAATGTAGCCGTCGGCTTGGCGCAAATCTGGCACACCCAAGTCGTGTTGGTTGATTTGTCGCTCGTGGCGGGTCAATGCGCCTTGCTGTTGAATCTGCCGCTGCGTCAAACGTGGGCTGACCTTGCGCAACACAAAATCGAAACTTTGACGATTGAACAGATTAGCGATGGGCTCATGGCGCACGCGAGCGGCGTCTCGGTCTTGGCGTCGCCCTTGCGTCTCGAACAAAGCGAACTCGTCACCGCCAAACTTGTCGCGCACGTCCTCAATCTCTTGCAACAATACTATCAGTACGTCGTGCTCGACTTGCCGCACGACTTTCGCGACACGACCTTGGCGGGCTTGGATGCATCGCACCAAATCCTTACGGTGATGACGCCTGACCTCGCGGCGCTGAATGCCACTGGCTCGACGCTCAATTTGTTCGCGGCGTTAAAATATCCGCCTGGCGTGGCGCGCCTCATTCTCAACACAACTTTCGAGAAAAATGGGTTGCCGCGTCAAGGTATTGAAGCTGCGCTGAAACAGCCGGTGGACGTCGTGATTCCATTTATGCCGCAAGAGTTCGTCGAAGCGATCAATCATGGCGAACCGCCGGCGCTCAACGCACCAACGCGCCCGCCCGGCGCATTGTTTGAAGACCTCGCGTGGTGGGTCAGCAAAGACGAACAAAAACAACAACGACCGGCTTCGCCTAGCGAGGCGTGGCAACGCGTGACGCAACGGGCGCAACAACGTCTGGCAGCGCGGCGCAATTAGTCATTAGTCATTAGTCATTAATATCGGAGTTTCCCTCATGGCTTCCGAAACATCAGCTTCGATGGTCTTAGCTTGGTTGGACGATCTTTCTCCGCACAGCACGCATCCGCTCTTGTGCGTCGCCGCCGATGGGCGCGTGCTGCGAGCCAATGCCGTTGCCTCTACCTTGCTTGCTGCCGAACGCACACCCGATGCTTGGCGCGAGACGATCCAAAACGCGCTGACCGCTCAACACACGCTGGAGTTTGAACAGCGGCAAGGCGCGCAAGTCTTTCGTTGCTTGTGCATACCTGTGCCTGCCGAACAGTGCGTCGTCATCTATGGCGTGGACATCACGACGCTGGTGCGCGCCGCTAACGAAGCTCAAGTGGAACATGCCTTCGCGCTGCAGATTATGGACAACATGGGACAAGGCTTGACCGTCACCGACGCCGAGCGCAAATTCGAGTACGTCAACCCCGCGTACGCGCAGATGCTCGGCTACAAGCCCGAAGAGCTCATCGGCAAATCGCCGGCGCTCACCACCTTCCCCGAAGATTATCAACGGGTCGCGCAAGTGCTCACACAACGCCCAGACATCATCATTAAACGCACGTACGAAACGCGGCTCAAACGCGCGGATGGCAGCGCCGTGCCGGTGTTGTTCAGCGGCGTGCCGCGTGTGCGCGACGGGCAAATCGTCGGCACGATTGCGGTGGTCACCGATCTGAGTCAACAGAAAAAAACCGAAGCGCAAATCGCGCAACAAAATCGCGAGCTGGCGCAAGCGCGCGATGCGGCGCTCGAAGCGTCGCGGCTCAAGTCCGAATTTCTGGCGACGATGAGCCACGAGATTCGCACGCCAATGAACGCCATTATCGGCATGACTGAAATTTTGCGCGAGAGCCAGCTCAGCGACACGCAGCGCGAATATACCTCGGTCATCGCCGATTCCGCCAATGCGCTGCTCGACATCATCAACTCGATTCTCGATTTCTCGAAGATCGAAGCGGGCAAGATGACCATCGAACACATTGACTACGAGCCACTCGCGGTTATCGAGAGCGCTGCGGAAATGTTGGCTGTCAAAGCGCGCGAGAAAAAATTGTCGCTGATGACCTACGTGGCAGCCGAGGTGCCGTCACAGCTGAAAGGCGACCCCACCCATCTGCGTCAAGTGCTGTTGAACTTGGTTGGCAACGCCTTGAAGTTCACCGATAAAGGCGAGGTGACGGTGCGCGCGCGCGTCGCGTCTAGCACCGCAACACACGTGACCTTAGGGTTCGCCATCAGCGATACCGGCATCGGGCTGTCGCCGCAAGCGCGTAAACGACTCTTCCAGCCATTTACCCAAGCCGACGGCTCCACCACGCGCAAGTATGGTGGCACAGGGTTGGGCTTGACCATCTCGAAGCGCTTGGTCGAAATGATGGGCGGCACGATTGGCGTGGATAGCGTCGAGGGCAAAGGCTCGACGTTTTGGTTCACTTGCCAATGCGAACGGGCGCCCATCGCCGAAGCGAAACCCCTCGCACATTTGGCGCTGTTGCGCGATACGCCGGTGTTGGTGGTGGACGATAACCGCTCCAATCGCGACATCATTCATAACTACCTCAACGCGTGGGACATGAAGAGCGCGACTGCTCACAATGGCAATACGGCGCTCGCGGCGTTGCGGCAAGCGGCGAGCGAGAACAAGCCGTTTCAAATCGCCGTCGTGGATATGGCATTGCCCGATATGGATGGCTTCGCATTGATGCGCGCGATTAAACGTGAGCCCAGTTTGGCGCGCTTGCGCGTTATCATGCTGACGGCGTTTGACGAATGGGGACAAGGCGAGCAAGCGTTGATGCAAGGCTTCTCGGCGTATCTGACGAAGCCCGTCAAACAAGCGACCTTGATCAAAACTATCGCGCATGTCCTCAACAAAGCGCGCACCGGTTACTTGCGCGAGACCGGACGCTTGCGCGAGACAACGGGACAATTACGCACAGCGCAAGCGCAAACCATTGCTATTGCGCCGACTGGCTTGCAGTTACTCGTCGCCGAAGACAATCCAGCCAATCAACAATTGGTGACGTTGCAATTGGAAAAACTGGGTTACACGGTGAAGCTTGCCAAGAACGGCATCGAAGCGGTGAGCGAGTTTTTGCAAAACGGTCCCGACTATGCTGCGATTTTGATGGACTGTCAGATGCCCGAGCTCGACGGCTTTCAAGCGACGCGCGCCATTCGCCAACACGAACCAGCAGGCGGGCGCCGCATGCCCATCATCGCCATGACTGCAAATGCGCTCAAGGGCGATCAAGAAGCGTGCCTCGCGGCGGGCATGGACGATTACATCAGCAAACCCGTCACGCTCGACACGCTGCAAAAGACGCTGAGCCGTTGGACGAAAACGGAAACCCCTGAGCCGCCGAGCGAAAGCGCAGAGGTGCTTGATCTGGCGCTCACACCATTGCCCGCAGAAGCCGAGCTGGCGACGCGCAAAGAAACTGAGCCGCTCGATCCATTGGTCATCGAAAGTCTGCGCGCATTGCAATCGCCCCAACGTCCACACCTGCTTGCCGATCTCATCGAAGTCTTTTTGAACGAGACGCCGCCATTGCTGGTGGCATTGCGTAATGCCGCGCAAAACGATGATGCGAAGAAACTCTATGAAGCAGCGCATAACCTCAAGGGCATGAGTTCGAGTCTGGGCGCGATGCGGCTGGCGGCGTTTGCGAAAGCGGTCGAAGTCATTGGACGCAGCAACACGACACAGGGCGCGGCAGAGTGGCTGGCGAAAATCAATGGGGAGTATCAGCGGGTGAAGCATTCCTTGGCGGGGGTGTTGTGGGCGGGGTAAGCTCAGAGTAAAAAGTAGTGAGCATAGGTCTGCTCACTACTTTTCTCTTTACTTTTTGTCATCAAGGAAACAGCTGATGAACTTTAATCCACTGAATTTATTTCGGCTGGACGGACGCATCGCCATCGTGACGGGCGGCAGCAAAGGACTCGGGCAGGCGATGGCAGGCGCGCTGGCGGGCGCGGGCGCAAACGTGGTCATCGTCTCGCGTCATCTGAACGAGGCGCAGGTAGCCGCCGACGAAATCCAACGAGGCACACCACGCGCGTGTATGGCGCTGGCGGCGGATGTATCAAAGAGCGATGATACGCAACGTATCGTCGCAGACACATTGGCGAAGTTTGGGCGGGTGGACATCCTCGTGAACAATGCAGGCATCAATCGGCGCGGCGACATCGAAACGTTGGATGAGGCGACGTTCCACGAGGTGATAGATACGAATGTCGTGGGGCCGTGGTTGATGTGCAAGGCTGTGGCTCAACCCATGAAACAACAACACTGGGGGCGCATCATTAACATCGGCTCGCTGATGAGCGTAGTGGGCATTGCAGGACGCACGCCGTATGCAAGCAGCAAAGGAGCAATTGCAGCTTTGACCCGCTCGCTCGCGCTCGAATGGGCGACGCACGGCATCACCGTGAACACGCTTTGTCCGGGTCCGTTCAACACGCCAATGAACACCGCGTTGAAAGACAATCCAGAGGCATACCACTGGTTCACGTCTCGCGTGCCGATGGGCAGATGGGGCGACCCTGACGAGCTTGCGGGCGCAGTCGTGTTCCTCGCGTCGGAAGCGTCGTCGTTTGTGACGGGAACGATGCTGTTGGTGGATGGAGGGTGGACGGCGCAGTAGGAAAATTCCCAATCCCCAACTCCAAAAAATTTTCAAGGAGACAAGACCCTAAAGGTTTTGCTGGCAAGCAAAAAAGCATTTCACGCAGGCTTTCTGCGCGAAACCTTTAGGGTCTGAATTTCAAAACACTCTCTAAGAGCTGCTACTTTGGTTGGGGTGAATGTGGAAGCAGCGGTCAGACTAGAAAGCGCAGCACTTATCAACCTCTTGAGTGCGCTGATTAACAAGAACAAACGTCTATAAATTCCCCAATCTCCAATCCCAAACGCCAACCATCAAGTCGCTATGCCGAAACATTTTGGGATTGGAGATTGGGGATTTCCCACAAGGGAGCTCTATGTCTAATATCGTAGATGAATTAAGAGGCAAGCTTCAAGGCGAAGTGCGCTTCGACCCAATCTCGCGCGCCTTGTATTCGACCGATGCCAGCATCTATCAGATCGAGCCGATTGGCGTCGTCATTCCAAAGAACGCCGACGACATTCAAGCGGTCATCGAAACGGGTCACAAATATAAGACCCCCGTGTTGATTCGCGGCGGCGGCACGAGCTTGTCGGGGCAATCGGTCGGCGAAGCGATTCTGCTGGATTGCTCGAAATACTTCAATCAAATTCTTGAGGTGAACGCCGAAGAGCGTTGGGTGCGCGTGCAACCTGGCGTTGTCCTCGATCACCTCAACAAACAGCTTGAACCTTATGGGTTGTGGTTCGGTCCCGATGTCGCACCGTCATCGCGCGCAACGCTTGGCGGCATGATGGGCAACAACTCGGCGGGCATGCGGTCTATCACTTATGGCAAAACGATTGACCACGTGATTTCGCAGAACGTGATTTTGACCGATGGCACACGCACGACATTTGAACAACTCGACGGGAACGCCTTGGCGGCGAAGATGCGACTTGATACACTGGAAGGCAACATCTACCGTGCGGTCGAGCGCATCGTCGCGGCGAATCGCGCCGAAGTTGAAGCGCGTTATCCGAAAGTGATGCGACGCGTCGGCGGCTACAACCTTGACGCGTGGGGCAAGAACGGCGTGCATAATATGGCTCACCTCGCCATCGGCTCCGAAGGCACCCTCGTCGCCGTGACCGAAGCGAAGCTGCGCCTCGTGCCGCGCCCGAAGATGACCGCACTTAGTGTCGTGCATTACGATGACATCTTCAGCGCGCTCGATACGCTCGTGGACATCATCGCGTGCAACCCAACCTCTGTGGAATTGATTGACAAACTGGTGATGGACATGACGCGCGGCAGCCCAGAGTATCGGCGCAAGATGACGTTTGTCGCAGGCGACCCCGGCGCGTTGCTCGTCGTCGAATTTTTTGGCGCAACACAAGACGAACTGAAAGCGCAACAAGAAAAACTCGCGGAGCGATTGCGGCGCGGCGGACATCGCTTGCCCATCGTGCAATTGCTCGACAAAGCCGCCATCGCCAACTGCATCACGATTCGCAAGCAAGGACAAGGCTTGCTCAACGCCATCAAAGGTGACGCGCGTCCCATCGCGTTTGTGGAAGACACGGCGGTTGACCCAGCGAAGCTCGCCAACTACATTCGCAACTTTTCTAAGATTCTCAAAGACAATAACGCCGAAGCCGCGTTCTATGCGCACGCATCGGTAGGATTGATTCACGTGCGCCCGCTCATCAATCTGAAAACCGCCGAAGGCATCGCGCGCATGAAGCAGATTGCCGAAGAGGTCAGCGACCTCGTGTTGGAATATGGCGGCTCATTCAGCAGTGAGCATGGCGATGGATTAGTGCGCTCGTGTTTCAACGAGAAGCTGTTCGGACCGCAGTTGTATCAAGCGTTCAAGGATTTGAAAGCCGCCTTTGACCCGCACAAACTGATGAACCCGGGGAAAATTGTGGACGCGCCTTCGCTGACGGAGAATTTGCGCTATGGGCAGAAGTATCAGACGCCTGATTTCAAGACTGTGTTCGATTGGTCACATGATGGAGGATTCGTGCGCGCGGTCGAGTCGTGCAACGGCATGGGTGAGTGTCGCAAAATCGGCGAGGGGACGATGTGCCCCTCGTTCATGGCGACGCGCGACGAGAAAGATTCGACGCGCGGGCGCGCGAACATCTTGCGTTTGGCGATGACGGGCAAGCTGGGCGCGGAGGGCATTGCCTCACCGAAGGCTTACGCGGTGTTGGATCTGTGCCTCGAATGTAAAGGCTGCAAGGCAGAATGTTCATCCAACGTGGACATGGCGAAAATCAAATACGAGTTCTTGAACTTGTATCATCAAAAGTATGGCACACCGTTGCGCTCGCAATTGTTTGCCAACATCGCCTTGCTCAGTCAATTAGCGACGATGCTCCCGCCGCTCGCACCGTTAGCCAATTGGTCAATGACGCTGCCGCCCGCAAAGTGGGTGATGGGCAAGCTCGGCATCGCGCCGCAACGTTCCTTGCCGCCATTCACCTCAAAGACATTTCACCATTGGTTCACACGCGAAAATCCCCAATCCCCAAACCCCAATTCCAAACAGGTGGTGTTGTTCGTTGATACCTTCATGAACTACAACTATCCCTCCATCGGCATGGCGGCAACGAAAGTCTTGCGGGCAGCGGGTTGCGAAGTGCTGGCGCCGCAACGCCCGTGCTGTGGGCGACCTTACATCTCGAAGGGGTTGCTGGCTGAAGCGCGCAAGTTGGCGAAGCAGAATGT
>CAZDYP010000121.1:0-4785 GCA_964509505.1 uncultured Anaerolineae bacterium
TTAGTCTGCATGAGGAGCGCTTGGTTGCGCTTGGTGTCGGGGTAACCGTGTCGGAAGAATGAACGCCAAACCCGATTCTTCGTGAGAAAGTCTATTACCTCAGGGACGCTCGGGCGACGCAGCTTGAATGGCAAAAAGGGAATTTGCATCTTTGCTGCTCCTTGCTCGCACATAAAATGGCGCACAGCGTAGTTCGCGGTGCGCGGGTCAATTGTGAAGCATTTTACAAAAGGCATTGCATATTGTCAACATTGTTTGAACGCACAAGCCGTATGAGATACAACGCGTGAAGTGTGAGGCGTGAAGCGTGAAACGTAGTAGTGACATGTGCCTCGCGTTTCCCGTCTCCCATTTTGACGGATTTACAAATTTCACTATGCTATCGCGCGGGGGTGGTTGTGTCCCGGTGGATGCCACGGTCTTCAAAATCGCTGGAGGGCGTTACACACGGCCTCGGTGGGTTCGACTCCCATCCACTCCCGCTGTGAGTCGCTAGTCACTAGTGCGGCTTTAGTAAAGATATTTTGCAGCCGGCGCTCGCCCGTTCGACATCGTTTGTCGCACGGAATGGGAACAGCGTTAGAGAACGCCTCCTCCTGCACCAAGGGGTTGTTAATCCTGCACTAGCGACTAGTAACTAGCGACTAACGACTAGCGACCAAACATGGAATTGACTCTCGCCCTGCTCGCCGACTACGCGAACATTTCGCGCGAAGGCAAACTGAATATCATGGGCATCTTCGAGCAAATTCACGCGCAACAGTTTCCCGCCACGCATCCACAAATGCACTTAGTCATTCGGCTCGAAGCGACGCCGTTTGAAGCAGGACAGCATACCGTCGGCTTATCGTTCATTGATGACGACGCCAACGAAGTTTTCTCGATTCGCGCGCCTTTAGAGATTCCCGAAAGTTCAGCCGGGCAAAACCTCATCGTCCCCTCAATCTTCGCATTGAACGCCATCGCATTTCCGAAAGCGGGCATGTACGAATTCGTCATCACGGTGGATGCCCAAGAATTGGGGCGCGTGCCGCTGCGTGTGTTGCGGCTGCTATCACAACCGATGAGTAATTAACGTGAATGCGGGATAAGCCACAGCGAAGGCCATGCGCGCGCAACGCCGCGCCCAGCCGACCTCCGTCGGCTGGCACTGCACCCGCGCAGGCAGGTTTCACAGTGAGTAGGCGTGATGTTCAATCGCCCGCAACTTATGTTGTCCTTGCGAGTGAAACAATGCCATCTCTCATTGTCAGCGGGAGACTGCTTCGCAAATTTATCTTGAGCAAAATCGAAGGACTCGCCGTGACGCCCTTGCGTAAGGTGAGTTAGTAATTACTTTTTACAGAGAAATATATGACCCCCCAATTCAACGACCTCCTCTCTCGTATCCACGAAATCCACGACCTGCGCATGGCGAGCTCTATCTTGAGCTGGGATCAAGAAACCAACATGCCTCGTGGCGGCACGCAAGCGCGCGCGCAGCAGCTGGCAACGCTCAACCGCCTTGCTCATCAAAAATTCACCGATGAGGCGCTGGGGCAATTGCTCACAGAGCTGAAGCCTGTCACAGCGCAAATGCCTTACGATTCGTTTGAAGCCAGTCTCGTGCGCATTGTGTGGGACGACTTTGAGCGACAAATCAAAGTGCCAACGGAGCTGGTTGTCGAGCTGACGCGCACGGGCGCGGAGGCGCGGCAAGCATGGCGTGAGGCGCGCGAGCAAAATGACTTCGAGCTCTTTCGCCCAGTGTTCGAAAAAATGCTCATGCTCATTCGCCGCTATGCCGAATGTTTCAAGCCTTATGAGCGCATCTACGATCCATTACTCGATCGCGCTGAACGTGGCTTGACGACGAGCGAGTTGCTCCAACTATTTGCGACGCTCAAAAAAGAAATCGTGCCGTTGGTCAAAGCCATTGCCGCCAAGAGCGACGCGGTGGATGATAGCGTATTGTGGCAAGCGTATGCTGAACAGCCGCAATGGGATTTTGGGTTGGAGGTGGCGCGGGCGTTTGGCTATGACATGGAACGTGGACGGCAAGACCGCTCCGCGCATCCATTCACGACAGGGTTCTCGATGGGCGACGTGCGAATTACGACGCGTATCAATCCAAACTGTTTGTCACAAGGGTTGTTTGCGACGCTGCACGAAACGGGGCATGGGCTTTACATGCAGGGCCACGATAGGTCATTGGAACGCACGCCGTTGGCGTATGGCATTTCGGGCGGCTTTCACGAATCGCAATCGCGCATGTGGGAGAACCTTGTCGGACGTAGCCGCGAGTTTTGGGTATATTGGTTTCCGCGTCTGCGCGACTATTTCCCCGCGCAATTGGCAAACTGCGATACGGAAAAATTTTATCGCGCCGTCAACAAAGTGATGCCGTCGTTGATTCGCGTCGAGGCTGACGAGGTGACGTACAATTTGCACATCATGTTGCGCTGCGAGTTGGAAATCGACATGCTAGAGGGGCGCTTGCCCAGCAAAGACGTGCCGCAAGCATGGAACGCGAAGATACAAGAGTATCTGGGCATCACACCGCCGAATGATCGTGAGGGGTGTTTGCAAGACATTCATTGGTCGGGCGGCTTCGGCAGCTTTCCATCCTACCTACTCGGCAATTTGTATAGCGCGCAGCTGTTCGAGCGCGCCTTACAAGACATGCCCGACTTGCCTCACCAATTTGCGCGCGGCGAATACTTGCCGTTGCTTGCATGGTATCGCACGAACTTGCACGCACACGGACGCAAGTTCACACCCAAAGAAATGATTCAACGGCTTACAGGCAAGTTGCTGTCGGTGGAGCCGTGGGCGCGGTACGTGAAGGGGAAGTTTGGGGAGATTTATGGGGTGTAATTGGTCAGTGGTAATTAGTCGTTAGAGACCGTGAATCGCTGCTTACGCTAAACCTGACAGGTTTCTGAAAACCTGTCAGGTCTTGAAGCGTTACCGATTTTGAACATCAAAACTCATTGGCATTAGAGATTAAAACCGCCTGTGGCTTCATCCCTCACAGGCGGTTTCGTTTGCTAGCTGCTACTGGCTATGCGCTATCCGCCATTCGCCATCCGCTACTTCGGCGTCGTGACATACGACAGCTCTTTGCCGCGCATCAAACGCAGATAGGCTTGGATGTAGGGCAGGCTGAAATAGAACACGGCGGCAAGCGGTAAGAGGAGCCATTCGCTCCAATACAAAAGGCGTTGAATGCCTGAGAGCGTTTGCGGACGTGGGGCGAACTGTCCGCGCAATTTAATGTTGATGGCAAGTCCCGCGATGATGCCGACGGCGCTCGGCGCAAGGATCAGCGAGGTAATCAGCGCGAGCGATACGCCCATGATGTCCATGCGCACTGCGGGGTTGATGAACGGCGGCAACATCGCGCCAAACGTGATGACGAACCACGACGCGGGCATGAGCAGCAACGTCTCAACGTACGGGAAGCATTTCTGAAGCTTGCGCGTCAACGAGATTTCGCCATGTCGCAGCCATTGGTTGGCGACGAACGGCAAATTGGATACTGTCCATGCCCAACGACTCATCTGCTGGTATTGCGCGCTCAAAGCATCGCGCAACGTGCGCGCTCCAATTGCGTCGAGCCCTGCGGTGAGATAGATCGGCAGCACCTCGACCTGTCCTTTGAGTTTGAAGAACGCGCGGAAGAAGATGTGTCCATCCTCAATTAGCACGGCGGGATCCCAATAGCCAATGTCTTCGAGCAAGCGCAAACTCATCGAGTAAATCGCCGTCGTCAAGCGCGCGTAATGCGAAGCGCCCGTCACGTAACCAAACGTCCAGAACGCGCTGAACGCGCGAATGACGGCGCGCACGTCCCAGATATTGTTCAAGATGAGCATGATGCCTTGAAAAAATTTGCGCGTTGGATTAGGCGCGGTAAGAAATTGCACGGACAACGCCGCGAGGTATTGCGGATGCAACCGTGTGTCGGCGTCAATCGTCGTCACCATCACGCGCGCCGTATCCCAACCGAGCTCGTGCGCGAACTTGCTGAGTTGTCGCGCAGCATAGGTGAGGTTGGAGCCTTTGCTGGCTTTTTCGTGCGCGAGCAATGGATGAAACGTTGCCCAACAATGGCCGAAGCGTTGCGCGAAGCGCGCACGCAAAATTTCAGCTTTGGCGGCTGCGGTTGCCTCACGTTCTTCCATCGCCAAGATGACGTGCAACTGCTCGCGTGGATACACGCACTGCGCCAAGCGTTCCAACGTCGCCGCCAATACTTCAACGCGCTCGCTATAATTGGGAATGATGACGATTTGTTGGACGGGCTTGTTCAGTTGCCGATAGCACGCCAGCCAATCTACCTTCAACCACGCTTGCAAACGGCGATACGAGTGAATGCCGCTCACTGCGCCATAGATCGCTTGAAACGTCCAATATAGGTCATACGCGACCAGCACATAAGCCAACGTCGTCGGCAAGAGCCACGCGCCCCACACTGGCAACGACAAAATTGCAAAGAACAGCATGCCAAACAGCAGCGCAAACGGACGTTCTTGCAACGGCGCGCGTGTAGAAGCCGCCCGACGCAAAGGGGTAGTGTGTGTATTCATGCGTAGTAATGGGTAATGGCTCATTAGTCATTGGTCATTGCGCTGGCATTGAGCCCCAATTACCAATGACTCATTACTCTTTACTCCTAAGAATCGCCTCCGTCTTCTCCCACTCTTGGTCGAGCGATTCGATTTTGGATTTGAGCGTCACCAAAATTTCAGGGCGAGGCTGTCGCTCGAACTCTTTCGACAATGCATTAATCACTTCGGCGAT
>CAZDYP010000121.1:4885-16724 GCA_964509505.1 uncultured Anaerolineae bacterium
TAGCGAATGGCGAATAGCGGATGGTGGACTATCGTCTGCCACCTGCCATCGGTCATCTACTATCCCGCGTATCGAAAGCCCGTTTCTTTCAACGACAAGGTCGTGCCTTCGCGTATCACTCCTGCGTCCACCACCTCGCCTACCATGAGCCAGTGGTCGCCGGCTTCGCTTTGCCCGCGCACCGCGCACTCGAACCAGCTCAACGCTTCGGGCAACACGATGCCACCTGCTGGCGATGCTTGCGTCACCCGATTGGCGAGCTTGTCGCCCACCTTATCCGAATGTCGCCCGAACCAACCTGCCAGCTCGCGCTGACCTGTCTCCAAGACATTCACGACGAAGCGTCCACTTTGTTGAACAACTTTGAGCGTGTGCGCTTCCTTCTCAAAAGCAATCACGACTAGCGGCGGCTCAAACGAACACTGCGTCAACCAGTTCACCAAACACGCGCCGCGCTCGTTTTCCGTGCGCGTCGTCACTACATACAAACCATACGAGACCATACGCAAGGCGGTCTTTTTGGCGTTCGCATCCATCGTTAGTCCCTCGTTTCTAGTCGTTAGTCGCTCGTTGCTCGTCGTTGGGCGTTAGCAACTGATTGCTAGCGACAAGCGACGAATGACTAGCGACTGCATTTATGGTATCATCGCATACACACATTGCAAAATCATTTTGTCATTGCATGGAGAACGTATGACCGCTCGTAAGAAGGGCTTGGGTGTTGTTATCAGCAATTGGAATCAGCCGATGCCATTGACTGAGAAGATTTACAAAGCGTTTCGCAATCTGACAATTCGCGTCGTCAAGCGACAAACATGTTGTGGGCATGACGGCGAACCCGGATGTTGACAAGCAGAGCATGAACATGATGCGCCCGTGGGGCGCGAATGAACTTATGACCGTCGTCAAGTATTTGGAAACAGCACAAGCATAAAACCACTATGACACCTCCTTCGGGTCACTTCACCGGCGTCGCTTGCCAGATCTTCTGGCGCGCGTGGCTACCTGACACATCACCCAAAGCCTTGCTCGTTCTCGTGCATGGCTACGACGACCATAGCGGACGCTATCAGCATGTGGGCAACCATTTCGTGCAACGCGGTTTCGCCGTGTATGGTTTCGACCTGATGGGGCATGGGCAATCCGAAGGCAGGCGCGGTTACGTCGCACGCTTCGACGATTACCTCGAAGATGTGAAGCGTTTCATCGCCATCGCGCAAACGAAAACGCCCGACGTGCCGACGTTCCTCGTCGGGCATAGTATGGGGGGGCTGATTGCGTTGCGTTATGGCATTCTGTATCCGCAAGGCTTACGCGGCGTCATCACGACAGGCGCAGCGCTGCTGCTCGCCATGCCTGTGCCATCGTGGAAAATCACCTTGGGCAAAATACTTTCGCAATTCGCGCCGACGTTCGCTTTGCCCAACGACATCCCCGCGCACTTGCTCACGCACGATGAGACCATCGTGAACATCCGCCGCAACCATCAAGACCCATACACGCATTACATTGCCACCGCACGTTGGGGCGCGGAGTTTCTTGCCGCGCAACAAGAGACGCTCGCGCAAGCGCCACGCTTCACGTTGCCTTGTCTGCTTCTGCACGGCGGCGCCGATGGCATCGTCAGCCCTGATAGCACGCGACGCTTCCACGATGCTTGTAGCTCGACCGATAAGACCATGAAAATTTACGACGGCTTCTATCACGAGGTCTATAACGAAATCGGCAAGGAGCAGGTCTTCGCCGATGTCGAACAATGGCTGACTCGGCGTCTCAAGGGACATTAGAAAGTGTTTTGAAAATATCAGACCGAGACCCTAACGGTTTCGCTGGCAAGCACCAACGCATTGCAGGCAGGCTGTCTGCGCCACGTGTGAACCCGCTGCGCCAGCAAAACCGTTAGGGTCTGAATTTCAAAACACTCGCTTAAGGGAAATACAGGGAAAGCACACGACAGACAGTTCCTCTGGTTTTCCCTTCTCTCCCCTAATATCCTCATCAGCACTTGGAGAAACACCCATGGCCCGTTTCATCCTCTCACTCGATCAAGGCACGACCTCTTCGCGCGCAATTGTTTTCAATCAGCAAGGGCGCGTCGTAAGCGTCGCGCAACAAGAGTTCCCGCAAATCTATCCGCAGCCCGGTTGGGTCGAGCATGACCCTGAAGCGATTTGGCAATCGCAACTGCGCGTCGCGCAAGAAGCCATGCAAAAAGCGAATGCGACGGCGAGCGACATCGCTGCCATCGGCGTGACCAATCAACGTGAAACAACCGTCGTGTGGGACAAACGCACAGGGCAAGCAATTCATAACGCGATTGTGTGGCAATGTCGTCGCACCGCGCCGCTATGCGCCGAACTGCGCGCGGCAGGTCATGCAGATACATTTCGCGCCAAGACGGGTCTTGTTGTGGACGCCTATTTTTCTGGCACGAAGATCGCGTGGTTGTTGAACCATATCCCAGAGGCGCGACGACGCGCCGAAGCAGGCGAGCTCGCCTTCGGCACGATTGACTCGTTTTTGCTTTGGCGACTGACCGGTGGAAAGGTTCATGCGACCGACGCCTCGAATGCGTCGCGCACGCTCATCTACAACATTCATACAGGCGATTGGGATGACGAGCTGTTACGCATCCTCAACATCCCACGCGCGCTGCTGCCCAACGTGCGCTCATCGTCGGGGCCCTTCGGCGTAACCGATGCGCCCTTGTTCGGCACACCCATTCCCATTTGTGGCGTGGCAGGCGACCAACAAGCGGCGACGTTTGGGCAAGCGTGCTTCGCCGTGGGCTTGGCGAAGAACACTTATGGCACAGGCTGCTTCATGCTCCTCAACACAGGTCACAACGCCATCCCATCGAAACATGGTTTGCTCACCACCATGGGTTGGCAACTTCCAACTTCCAACCTCCAACCTCCTATTACCACTTACGCTTTAGAAGGCTCCGTCTTCATCGCAGGCGCAGCCGTGCAATGGCTACGCGATGAGCTGCGCATCATTGACAGCGCCGCCGAAACGCAAATGTTAGCAGCATCAGTAAGCGATACAGGTGGCGTCTATTTTGTGCCGGCGTTTGTTGGATTAGGCGCGCCGTATTGGGACGCGCATGCGCGCGGCGCGTTGGTCGGTTTGACGCGCGGCTCGAACCGCGCGCATATCGCCCGCGCCACACTCGAAGCGATTGCGTATCAGTCGCGCGATGTGTTGGAGGCGATGGAAGCCGATGCGAATACGAAACTACAAACCTTGCGCGTGGACGGCGGCGCGGCCAACAACGATTGGCTGATGCAATTTCAAGCGGATATTCTCGGCGTGCGCGTCGAGCGGCCCGCCGTGACGGAGACGACGGCGCTGGGCGCAGCATATCTCGCCGGGCTCGCTGTGAATTATTGGAGCAGCCTTGACGAGATTCACGCGCAATGGCAAGCCGAGCATGTCTTCGAGCCACACCGGCCTGCAAGCGAGCGCGAGCGGCTGTATGAGGGGTGGAAGGAAGCCATTCGGAGAGTACGAACGTGAAGCGTGAGGCGTGAACCGTGAACCGTGAAACACGCAGCGTAGGTGGAATGTAGAACGAAAATTGTACGCCAGCTCAACCATCTTTTTCAACCATCTTTTGGCTGAACATTGAAGTTAAGCGACGAACCCTGTTTATTGAATCACGATTGGTCCAACGCGCAGGTGATCGCTCATTACGTTGCCCGCCGCGTCGAGTATAGGCACGCGCGGTTGTCCCATAGTGTTTGCGCTGTAAATACCCATGATTAACCCATATTCGCCATTGGGCGCGTCCTCTGGCAATTTCAAATCGTACCATTGCCACACAATGTCATCGTCGCGCCACGACGAGGTGGGATAAACGGCGCGGTCTTCCTGCGCCCAGCGTTTGCCCTCAGCATCGATCAGATGAACGAAGAAGCTGCGGTCCACGTCGCCGCGCACGCGCTGCAGCACGCGCCAATACAACAAGACGTGAACAGAGCGGTTTGCCATTGCCATATCCACTCCCATCAGTTCGACCTCGTGGTTCGCATTCGCGCGCAATGAAATTTGCGGCGCGCGTCTTCGCAGCATGTGTAGCTTAGCGTCAGGCATGTAGTAGAGCGTGAAAAATGGTTCGCCTTGTTCGTTCAACGAACTTACGCGCGCGTCAAGCGTTTTGAGCAGCGCCGCGCCATCGCCCAACGATAGATTCGTCGCAGGGATGATGTAGTTGACGCCTTGCCCGCTGCGCTCATTAGGCAACACGAACACCCGTCGCCCGTTGAACCATTGATAGCGTTGCGGTTTGCGCTGCAACAGATATAACGCTTGTTGATCGAGGTCGGCGGGAAAACGCGCCGACACCATCACCACGCCGGTGAATTGTTGGGTGTCGAGATACTCCGCGACTTCGGCGAGGTCAGCACGATATGTGAGGCGAACTTGCGGCTGTTGCGCCCAAAGGGTGAAGTAGGCTTGGGTTGTGCTGAGAGTTTCCCAGAGGAGGAGTGAGGTGATGAGCATCAGCGATTGGAGATTGGAGATTGGACGTTGGCGGTTGGAGGCAGTCAAGCGATGCTTTAGCATTGGATATTGGCTACTAAACTTCCTGCGCCCACTCTCTAATATCCAAGAGCGGATGGCGCATAACGCGAGCGCCGGCAGCATGACGATGAACGGCAACGCGGCGCTGCTGCGGAGGTAGGATGGACTGGCGCGTGTGACGGCGCTGGCTAAGACGTTGCATGTAATCCAGATGACGACGAAGGCGTAACGCGGCTCGCGCCAACGACGCGCGCAGCGCGCGAAACCCAAGTAGGCGCACAATCCGACGATGAATGTGAAGACGGGACGCCCCGATGTGTTGTAGCGCCACGAGGGGTCGCCTGTGAAGGCAAACATGCCTAACACGCCGACGACGTTGTTGAACAATGGCTCGAAGTCGCCCGCTAGCACAGCGCGCAAATCGGCGGCGAGGTCTTCGGTGCGACTGATTGCGTCGCCGGGCGTCGTTGTAACGTGCCACGCCAACGGCGCCATCACACAGAGCGCAACGACGACCACGAGCAGCAATCCTTTCCAGTGCGCTCTAACAGACGCGCGTTGCCAGACGAGTAAGTAGCTGATGAATGCGCTGAAGGCGACGAAGACCAGCGGCGCTGAATGATAGGTGTAAGTGGTGAGACCGAGTGAGATGCCGACGAGGAGATTAGCTAGTGGATATTGGAGGCGGGAGGGTGGAGGGCGAGCTCCACTATCTAATATCCCATAGCTGCTACTCGACTGCCAAAAAAACCACGCGGTCAGTATCGCCATGAGTTGCAGCGCGATGGGTTCAAGTCCGACGCGGCTTTCGAAGAGTTGCCAATGTGAGACAGCAAGGAACGCGCAGCTGAGCAGCGCCACCTTCACGCCGAACAGGCGTCGCGCGGTCAGATAGGTGAAGAGGACGACGCCTATGCCGCACACGACAGAGACGAGACGCAACGTGATGATGTTTGCGCCAAACACTGCGAACACGGGCGCAACGAGATACGCATAGAACGCCATCACGCCGCCGTTCTGATCGAAATACACAGGACGCGCGCCGTTGACGATTTGCGTGGCAAAGTTGGCGGAGAACACTTCGTCGTGTTGCGCGCCGGGCGGCGCGCCGCGCAAATCGTAAAGACGCAAGGCAAGCGCGACGCCGAAGAGGCAAGTTAAGAGAATCAGTTCGAGACGGCGGGACATGTACCCTTTTTGATTACATTACGACCAATCAAAAATCAAAAATTAGCGAAATATCTCGATGGGGCCGATAGACAAATGATCGGCGCCGTTGGGCAACCTGAGTCGCGCGCCGGTGGCGAGGTCGTATAAGCCGAGCGCGATTGCGTATTGACCCGCGGGCGTGTCTTTGTCGCTAACGAGGTTGAAGTCTTCGACGATGGTTTCGCCCACGCTCCAGCGTGTGGTGGGGTAGAAGGTTTCGCAAGGTTGTTTGTCGCGTTGCCCCCACAACGGCGCGCCGTTCTTGCGCGGATTGGGCGAGCCCAGCAGTTGCGTGAACACGGTGTAATCTTTTGGGATGGGACGGGTGGCGCGCCAAAATAGTTGTAATGGCACGCCTTGTCCCGCTTCGATGCGTTTGAATACTACATCGCCGAATACAATGGAGTAGCCCAATAATTCGATGTGGTCGCCAAAGAGACGATTGACGACGATGCGCGGCGCAAGAGTGGGCGGCTGCGCGGGCAACTTGAACACAGTCAAGTAATCGTGTCCCGCAAAATCGCGGACGACGCGCGTGATTTGTCCTTGTGGCCAAGCGGCTTGCGCGCGAGTCAGCGTGCGAAAATCTTCGGCGACGATAAGCAACGTTGCAGAACGATTGGGAGGCGGCGCGACGAAACACTTGCGTCCATCGAACCATTTGAAATTCGGATGCGCTGCGCCCATGACGAATTGAATCGTCGCTTGTTCCGTCGTGAAAGGCGTGAGATACAGCAGCTCGTCGGCGGGGGCGTCGCGCACGTATTCACCAATTTTCAAAAGACCCACGTCGAAGCCTGTCCACGCGCGCGGCTCGGTGGGCATGATGATGAAGTAATGGTAGAAAGATGAAAGCGCAGAGAGTGCTAAAAGGCAGTAAAGGAGATAAGGGAGCTTAGGGGAGCTTAGGAGAAATAAACGGGCGGTGCGAGACGCGAGACGAGTGGCGAGTGACGGGACGCGTAAATCTCGCTTCGCCGTCTGCAATGCTAAAGCATCACTACGCTGCCTAAAATCTAAAATCGTGGCGAAGCCGAGCGTGACGAGCAGGACGGTTGGCGCGGCGGCGCCGAGTGTGCGGAGGAAGTTGGGCGCGGCTTCGGTGACGACCGACGGGATGAGCATGGCGAGTAACCACGTCAACAACAAGAAGTGCGTTGGCTGTCGCCATTGCCAGCTTGCTTTGGCTACGCCGACGATGAAGCCCAACGCCAAAATCCAATCCAGCGCGGGACGAGCAGGAATGTTGTGGCGCGGATTGTCGTCGCCTTGCACAAAGAACAAGCCCGCGACTTTGGGCAGGTTGTTCAGTGCTTCGGCGGCGTTACGCACGGCAGTTTGTTCGGCGCGGCGGAAGAAGTCGTCGGGATGTCGTAGATAGTGAAAGCCCAACGGTGCGAAAATCAGCAGGGCAATGCAGGCAATCAATGTGGCGCGCATCAGATAGACGCGCCAATGCGCGCAGTCGCGCACCATCAAAAAAACTACGAATAGCATGACGGCCGGATAAAGGAAACGAATCGAAGGATAGGTGTACGCGCTGAAGCCAAGGGTGACGCCCGCAAGTAGCGTGTAGAGCATGGAGCGTGGAGCGCGAAGGGTGGAGCGCAAACCATGAAACGGGAAATGGGGGGGATGGTCGGCACGGAAAGCTTTTAATAAAAACAAAAAGGTGAGCGCGCCGAAGAGCGGCAAGAAAATGGGCTTGTAACCTTCGCGCGAGGCGTTGAGGTGCCAGTAAAGATAGGCGAGGATAAGAGGAGCGATGAACGACGCGCTGTTGGATATGGGATATGAGATATTAGAGGCTCTCGGTATCCCGTATCCAATCTCCAGTATCTCTCTGGCGAGAAAGAAGACGATAGGAATGGTGAGCGCGCCATACAATGCGCTGGGCAGGCGCACCGCGAAGGGTGTGAGTCCGAACAGGGCTTCGCTTGCCATGATGCTGTATTCGAGTAACGGCTCGCCGTTGAAGCCGCTGCCCAGATAGATCGGACGCGCGCCCGTCGCCCACAGCTCGTGCGCTTCGAGCCCGTTCAAAGCTTCGTCGTGGTGCAGCCCTGGCGGGATGCTCTCTAGTGCATAGAGACGTAGAGCCAATGCCAACGTGGTGATAGCGAGCAACAACGCCCACTCGCGGCGCGATAAGTTAAACATGGCGAGCGCGGATTGTAACATGGAGCAACACGCCCATCAAAAGCGTTGAAAGGGCTTTGACTTTTCAAAATGCTTGTGATATGCTCGCACATTGGTCGGCTAGGACATCACTTGAGCTGGCTCATTCCGCAAGAAAGATTGGCTTGATGACGCTCAAACGTGCCGTGACGCTCGAAGTCGTGGCGATTTTGTGTGTGGCGACTTGGTTTTTGCCCGGCGGACAAGATCTCCAAGCATACTATGTGCCTTTCGCTGCGGGGTGTTTGTCGTGTGGATTTAATCCTTACTATGTGAGCTGGCTGCTGAGACCGCTGGTATGGTTGCCTAGTGAATGGGTCTGGCCGTTATGGACGCTTGTAACGTGCTTGCTTCTCATTGTTACGAGTCGGCAATTTGGCGCAGAGCCATTGTGGGTTTTGCTTTCTTTTCCAGCCATTGGACAGATTTGGTTGGGGCAAATTGATGGATTGTTGTGTCTGGGTTTGGCGCTGGGGCTTTATGCTTCTAACCCGTACGTGCGCGGTATAGGTTGGTTGTTGCTTTCTATCAAACCACAAGTGACCATAGCTGCTTTGGGAGTGTTATGCTGGCATGAACGGCAACGCTGGCGGGTCTTAAGCTTCCCGGCGCTAGTCTGGCTTGCGAGCTTGTTCTACTGGGGCTGGGATTGGCCGCTCAACTGGCTCAGAACATCTCAACCGCCTCCGCACGTGTGGCGGTTGGCTTCACTCTATCCTTATGGGATCGCAGCCTTTCTAAGCCTTAGTTTATGGCGCGCGCGATTGCCGCGCGTCCAAGCCGCTTTGTGGGCGATGGCGCTCGCTATGCCATTTTTTGGCGTATATTCCTATATCGTATTTCTAGTGATGTTTGCGCCATGGTGGGCTGTGCCGTTGTCATACGGTTGGATGTTAGCATATCCTTGGCTAGGTAATCGGGCCTTGCAATGGGCATGGATCTTGCCGTTGGGGTTACTGCTTCATCAAATCTGGCCTCTGCTAAAAGCCCAATGGGCACAGAAGGTTGGAGTTAAGCGCTGACGCAAATGGTCAGGGTGCGTTTGAAATACTCAGCGCCGACTTGGTGGGCTTTGCTTGAGCGCTTGCTAACACAAAGTCAGGAGAGTGATGCTTTTGTGAAAGGAGGTAACTGATGTCTTGGTCTTTGCGGCTTCGGATTCTCGGCATGTTCGTGTGTGCCATCTTGGGCGGGTCGTTGGGTTTCCAACTCGGCACGTTCTTCGTGCAAAACTCGTCACCAGGGCTTGTCAATCCTAATTTGCCGCTGCAACTTGCCATTATCTCTTCTTTATTGGGTTTAGCATTTGGGGTAGTGTTGACCCCCTACGTAACATTGGCCCCTTACTGGTGGTTTCGCGCTAAAATTCGTCAAATCCCCGCGCAACGCCTTATCACCAG
This sequence comes from uncultured Anaerolineae bacterium, assembly GCA_964509505.1. Lineage (GTDB taxonomy): Bacteria > Chloroflexota > Anaerolineae > JACRMK01 > JACRMK01 > CAZDYP01. The sequence continues at coordinate 14,200 of CAZDYP010000121.1, forward strand.
CACCATCGGTTTGATCGTCGGCTTGTTGATTGCCACCTTGTTGGCGCTGCCACTTTCGCAATTGCCGCCGCCCTTCGGTCAAGTTTTGCCGTTGGCTTGCGCGGTCATCTTTGCGTTCATCGGCATCACGGTCATGGTGACGCGCGAGCATGACTTGATGCGCCTGTTCAACATGCGACGTGGGCGTGATAGCGGCAGTGAATCGGACATAGGCAGCTACGTCTTGTTAGACACATCCGTCATCATTGACGGGCGCATCGCCGACATCAGCAAAACGGGTTTCATCGAGCGCACCTTGCTCGTGCCACAATTTGTGTTGGCAGAAGTGCAATACTTCGCAGACTCGACGGACCCCTTAAAGCGCAATCGGGGGCAACGCGGCTTGGAGATTTTGGGACGCTTGCAGAAAGAATCATTTGCGCCCATTCAAATTAGCGATATGGAAGTGGAGGGGGTGCGCGAAGTGGACGCCAAACTCGTGCGCTTGGCAAAGCAGCTTCAATGTCCCTTGCTTACTAACGATCACAAACTCAATCAAGTGGCGATTCTACAAGGCGTGCGCGTATGGAACATCAACGAGTTGGCGAATGCGGTGAAATCGTTGGTGTTGCCCGGCGAAACAATTACGGTGCGTATCATTCAAGAAGGGCGAGAAGCCGGGCAAGGCTTGGCATACTTAGATGACGGCACGATGATCGTGGTAGAAGAGGGACGTCGCCATCTCAATGAAGTGCTCGATGTGAATGTGACGCGCGTGTTGCAAACGAATGCGGGGCGCATGATCTTTGCGCAGATTGAAGAGAAACCACAACTCCAACGCAATCCACGCTAAGAAAGTGTTTTGAAAATATCAGACCGAGACCCTAACGGTTTCGCTGGCAAGCAACAAAGTATTGCAGGCAGGCTTGCGGCGCCACTTGTGAACCCACTGCGCCAGAAAAACCTTTAGGGTCTGAATTTCAAAACACTGATACCAAGCAAACAGGCGAACGCGTAAACGAGGCGGCGGCGTTCCCCCCATTCCCCCTTTACAGCCATGACTGACATCATCTTCGGGCGTAACCCTGTGCTTGAAGCGTTGAAAGCCGAACACCCCATCACGAAAATCCTCATCGCCACAGGCAGCGCTGTGAGTGGTTCGCTCGCGCAGATCACGCAGTTGGCGCGCGCACAAAACATCCCCACGCAATTTTTGCCACGTCAAGCGCTCGACTCGGCGGCTGGCACCGGACGTCACCAGGGCGTTGTCGCCCAAACAGAGCCGTATGCTTATGCCACGCTCGATGACATTGGGGCGGTAGCCCAAGCGAGACACGAACCGCCTTTCATCTTGTTGTTGGATCGCATTCAAGATGTGCATAATCTCGGCCCCTTATTACGGACGGCAGAGGCAGTGGGCGCGCACGGCGTCATCATCCCCACAGATCGGGCTGTGGGTGTGACGGCAGCCGTGCGTAAAACGTCGGCGGGCGCGGTCGAACACTTAAAGATCGCTCAGGTTCCAAATCTCGTGCGCGCAATGGAGACTTTGAAGAAAAACAACGTATGGCTGATCGGTTTGGAGAAAACGCCTGACGCCGAAGATTTTTTGCGCGCCGATTTGACGGGAGCGATCGGCATTGTCGTCGGCAGCGAAGGACAAGGCTTAGGACGGTTGGTGCGTGCGAGGTGTGATCGCCTCGTGCAGCTGCCAATGCGCGGACACCTCACCTCGCTCAACGCCTCCATTGCAGGCTCGCTGGTATTGTATGAGGTGATGAGGCAGAGAATGAAACGCGAAGCGTGAAATGTGAGACACCCATCTACATTTCATGCTTTCACGCTTCGCGTTTTGACGATTCATCTGAACGCTCGTATAATGCTCACTCGCAATCGGGCAAAAAGCGCCGACGTAGCTCAACTGGCAGAGCATCCGATTTGTAATCGGACGGTTATCAGTTCAATTCTGATCGTCGGCTTGGATGGACGGGTACCCAAGTGGCCAAAGGGGACTGACTGTAATAGTTTAGCTTGCCAGTGTAATTTGCTCTCTTGAATGCTGGCACCCATTGCAGCCCTGCGGAGTAATCCGTAGGTGAAAACTTCCCAAATTCGGCGAACCCTGTGAGAGATGGCAACGTCGAGCCAAGCCCTTGCGAGGGAAGGTGTAGAGACTTGACGGGAAGCATCCAATTGGGGATGAAGACAAAGTCCAGCCCACAAACAGTGAAAGCTGGCAGCGAAAGCTGTAGTGGAGATGAAATCAGTTGGCGCACGCCTACGCAAGTTCGAACCTTGCCCCGTCCACTGCTGTTTGCCTCCGTAGCTCAGTCGGTAGAGCACTTTCTTGGTAAGAAAGGGGTCACCAGTTCAAATCTGGTCGGAGGCTCCATTTTTATTTATCTTTTAGGAGAATCACACCATGGCCAAAGCCAAATTTGAACGAACGAAACCGCACGCGAACGTGGGCACCATCGGGCACGTGGATCATGGCAAGACCAGTTTGACCGCCGCGATCACCAAAGTGCTGGCGATGAAAAAACTCG
>CAZDYP010000122.1:0-16651 GCA_964509505.1 uncultured Anaerolineae bacterium
TAGCCGCCATCCACAAACGGCTTCACGCCTTTATCGAAATACACGCGCAGTTCGGGTATCATGGCTGCGAGCCCGCGCAAGACGATTTCGGGATAATGCGGATCATAAGGGATGGGCCACCTGGGGGTGACGGGCTCCGCATCGTACGTCCACAAAATCAAAAGCGTGTGGCTTTCGGGACCGCCTTCCGGACGCGTATGTACACCCGCAGGAAAGGTCTGCGCCAAATAGCGCAGCGCTTCATCTTCGATGAACAAGGCGCGTTCTTCATCTGACCATGCGAGGTCCACGGGGTCGCTCCAAATGACTAACGGCGCATCGCGCGGCACAATGCCGAGATAATCGTTGAACGCGATTTTGACGTGTCGCTCGTTGAATACAGGCAAATCCACGCCGACCAGCTGCGCGACACTCTGCAGATGAGGACCCGCGGCGATGACGAAGTGATTGGTCGTGATGGTCGCGCCATTGCTCAGCTGCACTGCCTGTACACGAGTGTCGCGCACAGCTACCGCAGTGATTTTTGCATTCACGAAACGCGCGCCGTGTTGCTTCGCGCGCTCCAACATGTACATGCCTAACTGTTGCGCGCTGAACCAACCGCAGCGGCGCGCATGAATCACCGCAACGGCGTTAGACGCGAGATACGGAAAATGTTGGCGAATGAGCGCCGGATCGGTGATGAGGTCTGCGCCCGTGAGCGGTGAATCGAAACCCTGCGCCGCGGCGGGCGTATAGGTCGGTGTGGAGTTAGTTGAAGATGGATCGAGTGCGCCTGTTTTGCGCCGACGCGCGAGGCCGCTTTGCGCGGTGTGCAAACGCAGCTCGCCCGCGCCCAATGCGGCCGCTTCTTCGCCCGCGCGACGATAGGCGTCAATGCGCGCAGGGTCAGCCGTCGCGTAAAGATAACCGCGCCGATTCATGTGAAAGACGTTGTGGCTCTCGCGCGCCAGCTCTTCGAGGATGTCAATGCTGCGATTCATGAACGCCACCATATCGTCGCCAGGCCCCGGCCACCAATTGCGATAACATTCGGTGGACTTGTCGCTTGTCAAAGTAAGCGGCGCGCGCTCGTCCACGATGACGACGTTGGTAACGCCTTGTCGTACCGCGAGGTGATACGCCGTCGCAATGCCCGCGATGCCCGCGCCACAAATAACCACATCGGCTGAGGAAGTCATAGTTCGTGGGTTCCTTCATTATCTAGTCATTACGAGCGAAGCGCGGCAATCTCCTCTGCTCGACATACGGATTGCTTCGCCCTCCTCGCAATGATGCTATTGCATAATATGAGTCAACAATCAAAACAAGGGGCAATCTCCGTGTGGAGTTGCCCCTTGTCGCGTGATCACCGTTTGCAGGAGGCAGACCTATAACCCTTCAGGTCTTTGACAAACTTACAGCGCAGCGGCGAGTTGTCGCAACGCCTCTGCCGCGTTGCCGCGGAGCGGATTGCCATGCCCAAAGCACAATGACGCAGGCGCCAGCGACGCCAGCTTCTTCACAGTCGCTTGCGCTTGCTCCGCGTTGTAGGTGTATTGCGGGCGCGAACCCGACAACCCTTCGCTGTTGACAAGACAATCGCCAACGAACAACACATTGTCCGATACCAGCAAGTAGCTCACGTGACCGATGGTGTGTCCAAATGTCTCGATGACGCGCACGCCGCCATGCAACGGCAGGGTATCGCCTTCTTTGACGATGTGCTGAACGGTTACAGGCTTGGCAACTGTTTGCCCATTGCGTGACTGGCGCTTACCCTCGATCACTTCTGCTTCGAGAGCTTGCGCATAGACGTGTGCGCCTGTCGCTTCGACCAGCGCGGGCAAGCTGCCGATGTGATCGCCGTCGGAGTGTGTGATGAGGATGTGTGTAAGGTCAGACGGTTTGCGTCCCAACGATTCGATGAGCGCGAAGATCTTGCCCTCGCTGTTAGGTACACCCGTATCCACCAGCGACAGATAATCATGAGCGATGAGCAGGAATGTGCCGCCGAACACTTCATCTACTTGATAAAGGGAATCGGATATTTTCATGGCGCAGATTTTAGTCGTGGGCTAACGCCTTGTCAATGCGCGTTCACTGTGGGGCAAGTAAGCCCCAGCCGTTCTAACGCGAGGGGTTGCAACTTGTCCTACAGCTGGCTCCTCGTTTCGTCTGTTTGACAGCCCCCCAACCCGATGCTAAACTCCTGCCATCTTCACGAAAGGAGGCGTACTCTGATGTTGCTCACAGGGGGTTTCATGCTTTATCCGCACACCACTCAACCGCGTGGTGCGTCTGTTCATTCTCGGAGTGCGCCTATTGAACGTCGTTAGCTTCAAATTTGTCTGACCATCTAGCGGCCACGAGCGCATTTCGAGCCTCGTGGCTGTTTTTGTTTTTGCGCGCGTTGCGCGTGTCAGCCACAGGAGCGCCTGTGGCTTTTTTGTTTCTGAATGTAAGGCAAATTTTCAATTTGCCACAAGGGGTTAGCCATGACGATTTCACTCAAGCAATACACCGAGTTGCTCAACAAATACCTTTCACCGCAGCGCTACAAGGTCATGTGGTTGGGCTTATTGCTTTGCGCCAACATCGCTTTGCAACTCTACAACCCGCAAGTGCTGCGCGGCTTCATTGACCGCGCGCTGGCGGGCGACCTGACCGATTCGTTGTGGGGCGCGGCGGCGTTGTTCCTCGGCATCGCGCTCGTCAGTCAAGCGTTGTCCATCGCCAACGCCTATCTGAGTCAAAGCGTCGGCTGGACGGCGACGAATGCGTTGCGCGCCGACCTCGCCGCGCATTGTCTGTCGCTCGACATGTCGTTCCACAAAGCGCGCACGCCCGGCGAGCTCATCGAACGCATTGACGGCGACATCAACACGCTAGCGACGTTCTTCTCGCAGATGGTATTGTTGGTTATTGGCAATGCATTGTTGCTGCTGGGCATCCTCGTCTTGTTGTGGTGGGAAGATTGGCGCGTCGGCGTCATGCTCACGGCGTTCACCACGGTCATGCTCTACGTCTTGCAACGCAATCGCGCGCTCGCCGTGCCTGCAAGTTTGGCGATGCGACAGGCGCACGCGAAACTCTATGGCTTTCTCGAAGAACGGCTCGCGGGTTTGGATGACATTCGCGCGAATGGCGCGGGCGCATACACGGCGCGGCGTTTCGGCGGTTTGCAACACGACGTTTTCCAAGCGGTGTGGAAGTTCGAGGCATGGATGGCGTGGATTGACATCGTAACCATGACGTTGTTCGGTTCAGGCATCGTCATCGCATTGGCGTTGGGCGCGTGGCTTTACTATCAGGGCGCCATGTCGGTCGGCGCCGTGTTCTTGATCGTGCGCTACACCCAGATGCTGCGCGACCCAATGCAACAAATCATGCGGCAGTTGCAAGAGTTCCAAAAAGCCACCGCCGCCATCATTCGGTCGCGCGAGTTTTTCAACTTGCGAAGCCAGTTGCCCGATGGCGATAAAGCGCTTGTAACGCATGGCGCGTTGTCTGTCACGTTTCGCAATGTCTCGTTTGAATATAACGATACGTTGTGGCAAGGCAAGGTCACGACGACGGACGCAAGCACGGTGATGTTCCACGACACATCAGCCGCCGTGCGCGCGAATGGCAATGGCAACGGGCGCATGACGTTGCATGATATCGCTTTTCGTTTGGAAGCAGGCAAGGTGCTGGGCTTGTTGGGACGCACAGGCAGCGGCAAGACAACGCTCGCGCGTTTGCTGATGCGACTCTATGATCCGAATTCAGGCGCCATTGAACTCAACGACGTGAACATGCGCGCGGTGCGTTTGCATGATTTACGTCGCCATATCGGCATGGTCACGCAAGACGTGCAGCTGTTCCATGCGACGCTGCGCGACAACCTCACACTCTTTCGCGCCAACGTGCCTGAGGCGCGCATCCTCAGCGCCATTGAGGAGCTCGGCTTGTGTGAGTGGTATCGCTCGTTGCCTGACGGGCTCGATACGCTGCTCGCGCCAAGCGGCAGCGGCTTGTCGGCGGGCGAGGCGCAACTGTTATCGTTTGCGCGCGTGTTGTTGCGCGATCCATCGTTGGTGATTCTCGACGAAGCGTCGTCGCGTCTCGATCCAGCGACCGAGCAACGCATCGAGCGCGCAGTGGACAAGCTCTTGCGCGGACGCACAGGCATCATCATCGCGCATCGGTTCGCTACCGTGCAACGTGCTGACGAAATTTTGATTCTCGACGAAGGACGCATCGCAGAGTACGGCGAGCGAGTTGTCCTGGCGACCAATCCCACTTCGCGCTTCGCCCAGTTGTTGCGGACGGGGCTGGAGGAAGTGTTAGTCTGAATTCCCGTTGTTCCTAATGGAGATTGAATGAACACAGCTCAAGCGATTTATCATCTTGCGCGGTTTCGACCGGGCGCGTTTTTCTGGACATTCGCGCTTTGGACGTTGTTTTATTGTGCGCCGTTGCCGATTGGTTGGTTGCAGCGCGAGTTTTTCAATGCGTTGACGAACAGCGCGCAAGCGCAGTTCAACGTGCAGACAACGCTCGCATTGTTGTTTAGCAATGAACTCTTGCGCGCCATCATCTTCGGCATTGGCTTTTGGGTGTGGATTACCCTGTGGTACGTTTATAAGACGCTGATGCGGAAAAATATGTTCGAGTGGCTCGTCGCGGGTACAGGCGCGCGGATCTTGCCTGATTCGCCCGGCGAAGCGGTCAGCCGTTTCCGCGACGACGTGGACGAATTCTTGCTGCACCTCGATACGTGGGTGGACTTGATTGGCGAGCTCGTCTTCAGCGTGATTGCACTCGTTATCATGTTTCGCATCAACCCGCAGATGACGCTGGTCGCGTGCGTGCCATTGGTCGTCGTCGCCGTCGTGGTGAACTGCCTCACGTTGCCGATTCGCAACTTTCGGCTGCGCGCGCGCGAGGCGACGGGGCAAGTGACGGGGTTCATTGGCGAGCTCTTCGCGTCGGCGCAGACGCTCAAGGTCGCCGCCGCCGAACCTGACGCCATCAAACATCTGCGTGGCTTGAACGAAACGCGCCGCAAAGCCGCGCTCAAAGACGCGACGTTGACACAAGTGCTCGACTCGTTCAACATGAACGTCGTCAACCTCAGTACGGGCGTCATTTTGTTGATGGCAGTGCAGTTGATGCGCGCCGATGGCTTTACGTTGGGCGACTTCACCTTGTTCGTGTCGTATCTGACGAGCGTGGCGATGTTGCCGCGTTGGGTGGGGCGCGTGATGGCGCGCTATCAGCAAGCGGAGGTGTCGCTAGGCCGGATGGTTGAGCTGCTGAAGGGCACGCAGCCACAAGCATTGGTGCAGGAAGGCGAATTGTGGCAGCCCGTTGAAGCGGCTGACGTTGCGCCTAGTGGATTAGCAGTTGAGCGTCCGCCTACCCCGACGCAGGCAGTGGTTAAGCGAAATGGCCATGCCGCGAATGGCGCGCTCACGTCACTGGCTCACGGCGAATCAATGCAGGAGCTTGCTTCGCGCACAGCGCTCGCAGTGACGCAGCTGAACACGCTCGTCGTCTCTGGATTGACATATCGTTATCCCAATTCGGATAGAGGCATCAGCGACATTCATTTGCGACTCGCGCGCGGTTCGTTCACAGTTATCACAGGACGCATCGGCGCAGGCAAGACGACGTTGCTACGCGTGTTGCTGGGTTTGTTGCCGCGCGCTGCGGGCGAGATTCGCTGGAATGGTTATGTGGTTGATGAACCATCATTGTTCTTCACACCCCCGCGCACCGCCTACACGCCACAGTCGCCGCGCTTGTTCAGCGATACGTTGCAAGAGAACATTTTGATGGGCGTCCCTGATGTAGGGGCAGGGGGTATCTCCGCCCCAGCGAATGGACACGCGCAAGGGCAGCTACAAGGGTTGCCCCTACATGATGCGATTCATCTCGCCGTGATGGAGCCCGACATTGCTGCGATGAAGCATGGACTCGATACATTGATAGGCTCGAAGGGGGTGCGGCTGTCGGGTGGGCAAGCGCAACGCACGGCGGCCGCGCGCATGTTCGTGCGTGAGGCGAATTTGCTGGTGTTTGATGATTTGTCCAGCGCGTTGGATGTGGAAACCGAGCGGCAGTTGTGGTCGCGCTTGTTCGCGCAACGCGATGTGACGTGCCTCGTCGTGTCGCATCGCAAAGCAGCCTTGCGCCGCGCCGACCAGATCATCGTCCTCAAAGATGGCAAGGTCGAAGCCACGGGCAAGTTGGATGACCTGTTGGAAGCGTGCGAGGAAATGCGGCGGTTGTGGGCGGAGGAGGGAGTCGAATAGTCAGAGTAGTCAGAGTAGTCGGAGTAGTCGGAGTGGTCGGATCAGACTCATGTGACCCATTCGACTAATCCGGCTACTCCAACCCATTTGACTCGTTAGACTAATTTATGCCGAGCGTGCTATAATCGCGCCATATTTATGAGCAGTCAGGTGCTTTAAGGAGGGCTGCAATGGCGCAGGGAAAGTCTGCAAGTAGCAGTTCGTTCGTGTTCAGTGGAGCGGCCAATATCGAAGCGGTGTTGTTGAAAAAATCTGCGGTGGCAGCGGCCGCCGCCTTTGACGTGCCAGACGACCACAAAGGCGAAGCAGTCGTGTGTTTTGTGAAGCTACAGAAAAATGAACGACCGCGTGAGACGTTGAAGGAAGCATTGAAGATTATGGTTTCGGAAGAGCTGGGGGAACATTGGACGCCACGGGAAATTGTGTTCGTGCCAGACTTGCCACGCACCGCTGACGCGAACGTGATGCGGCGCGTCGTGAAGTCGGTCTATCTCGGCAACGACCCCGGCGATTTGTCCATGGTGGAGAATACCAAAGTTGTCACCGAGTTGAAAGACGCGCTGAAGTATGCGCGTATTCGCGCAGCGATTAGCCATTTCGCGGAAAGTGTCGTGGAAGATTACGAGAAGAAACACAAAGATTGAACCGCTGCGCGCGTTCATGAATTCTGATTCACAGACGCGTCTGAGCCAGACGTTGCGCTGCCTTGTTCATTGCTTGTTCATTCAATGAGTTATCATCCGCCGCTGCCATGTTTTGTATGGAGCGGCGATTTATGTTTGACACGATGGCTACACAGACGATGGGACACCTGCGGACGCTATGGGATGCGTACCGCGAAGGGAGTCAGTTCTTTATGCGAGAGGGCGATATCTTTGAAACTTTGCGTCGTCTCGCGCAGCGTTTGCAAGATGGTCGCTTGACTACGCGTTGGAGAAATTGATCGAGTTGAAATTGGCTTCGGGGTTATCCGCGCCGCAGCGCCTCAAAGAGTTAGCCGATGTGCAAGACCTCATCATGCGCTTGCAGTTGCCGCTCGCTGTTGTGGCGAAACTCGACGCGAGCGTGCAGGCAGAATATCGGCGGTTGTGGGAAAGCGCGCAAGCCGCCACCAATGAACAAGGATAGAGGTTTATGAAATGGGTTATTTATGTCGTCTCTGTGGCGATGGTTCTCGCGGGCAGTGTTTTCGCCTTGCAAGGCTTACGTCTGCTACCCAGCCGCGTCATGTACGGCAAACCAGAATGGATTGTGATTGGCGCCATCATGGTTGTCGTTGGGGTGGGATTGAGTGTGGTCACATATTGGCGCGAGAAAAATCCCAAAGCCCAAAATCCAAATTCCAAATAGAATTATGATTAATCCGCAATTACAGACATCACAAGCAAATACAACTCCACCTAAGGTGAACTGCATCATCCATGCGGATTGTTTGCGGGAACTGCCTTTGTTTGCAGACGGTTCGATTGACTTGGTGATGTTTTCTCCGCCGTATGATGCGATTCGTGACTACAAGAAAAATTGGAAGTTCGATGTTCAAGCGTTGGGTACACAACTCTATCGCGTGGTGAAAGATGGCGGTGTGTGCGTCGTCGTCATGGGTGATGGCGCGAAGAACTTTGCTAAGTCGTTGAACACATTCCGTCTAGCCGTCACTTGGTGTGATCATATCGGTTGGCGCATGTTCGAGACCTGTGTTTACAAGCGGGATGGCAATCCGGGCGCATGGTGGAATCAGCGTTTTCGTGTTGACCACGAATATATTCTGATGTTCTTCAAAGGCGACCGCCCCGCCACATTTCAGAAAGAGCATCTGAGGGTGCCGAGCAAACATGCAGGCAAAATCTACACAGGCACAGACCGCCTCACGAGTGGCGGCTTCAAAAAAATATCGCCCAAAGCCGTCAACCCCATGAAAGATAGAGGCACAGTTTGGCAGTATGCGACCAGCAACACAGAGGGTAACAAGCTGAAACTAAAACATCCTGCAACCTTCCCAGACAAGCTCGCGGAAGACCTCATCCTCTGTTTTTCTAAACCCAATGAGATTGTGCTCGACCCGATGTGCGGCAGTGGCACAACTTGCGTAATGGCTTATAGTAATGGGCGCCAATATATTGGTATTGATATTGCCGAAGAGTATTGCCAGGTTGCGCGTGACCGTCTGAACACAGAAGCGCAACAACAAGCCACTCAGCTTTTTTAGGAGGTCAATCAGTGATGGATGACATCAAAGTAGCTAACTCGGCTCTCGCAAATTCGCCCAGTGCGGATAAATTTGTATTCTGAGTTGCCGACAATTTCACCCAATCCCCAATCCCCAATTACCCATTACCCCTATGACCACTCACGGTTTCTCTCTCATTCACGACCAATTCATCCCTGAGCTCCGCACCCACGCGCAGCTCTATCGTCACGAGCACACGGGCGCGCAGCTTTTGTCGCTCGTCAACGACGACGAGAACAAGACGTTCGGCATCACGTTCCGCACACCTCCTAGCGACTCGACGGGCGTGCCGCACATCCTCGAACATTCGGTGCTTGGCGGCTCGCGCAAGTATCCCGTGAAGTCGCCATTCGATGAATTGGCGAAAGGCTCGTTCAAGACGTTTCTCAACGCGATGACCTTTCCCGATAAAACGGTCTATCCCGTCAGCAGCACGAACCTCAAAGATTTTTATAACCTCGTGGATGTGTATCTCGATGCGGTGCTGCATCCGCGCATCGAACCGCAAACGCTGGCGCAAGAAGGCTGGCACTACGAACTGGATGCGCCCGATGCGCCGCTCACCTTTCGCGGCATCGTCTTTAACGAGATGAAGGGCGCATACTCGTCGCCCGAAGGCGCAATGGGACGCTGGACGCGGCAGGCGCTCTTCCCCAATCATCCGTACGGCAACGATTCAGGCGGCGACCCGCAACGCATCCCCGATTTGACGTACGAGCAATTCAAACATTTTCACGCGACGTTCTACCATCCCTCCAACGCGCGCATCTTCTTCTACGGCGACGATCCTGTCGAGGAACGCTTGCGCCGCGTGAACGAATTTCTCAAAGAATTTGATACGCGCTCCATCGAGGCAAGCATTCCTTTGCAAACGCGCTTCACTGAACCGCAACGCATCACGCGCGCTTACGACGCGAGCAAAGAGGCGAGCAAGTCAGGCAAGCGCGGCATGGTCACGGTGAATTGGCTACTGACCGAACCGCCTGACGCGCAAACGTCCATGACGCTTGGTATCTTGGCATATATCCTCGTCGGCACCTCAGCCTCGCCACTTCGCAAGGCGTTGATTGATTCGGGACTTGGCGAAGATGTGCTGGGCGGCTTGAACACATCGCTGCGCGAATATGCGTTCTCGTCAGGACTCAAGGGCATTGAGCCTAATGATGCGGATAAAGTGGAGCAGCTCATCATCGCCACCCTCACAACATTGGCGCGCGAAAAAATTGATGGGACATTGATTGAAGCCGCGCTCAACACGCTTGAGTTTAGTTTGCGCGAGAACAACACGGGCGGCTTCCCACGCGGGCTGGCGCTGATGTTTCGCGTGTTGGGTTGGTGGTTGTATGACCGCAATCCGTTTGACGTGTTGGGCTTTGAAGCGCCGCTCGCCGCGCTCAAGGCGCGCCTCGCGTCGGGCGAGCGTGTCTTCGAAACATTGATCGAGCAATACTGGTTGCAGAATCCACATCGCCTCACCGTCGTCCTCACGCCGGACCCCGCTTTGCGCGCGCGTGAAGACGCCGTCGAACAAGCGCGCCTCGCGCAAGCGCGCGCGACGATGAGCGGGACCGAATTGCAAGCCGTCATTGTCGAAACGCACGCGCTGAAGCAACGCCAATTGACGCCTGACACGCCCGAAGCATTAGCGACGATTCCACATCTGCAACTCTCTGATTTAGATAAAACGAACAAACTCATTCCGATACAAACGAACACCACACACGGCAATCAAATCGTGTATCATGACCTGTTCACGAATGGCATCGTCTATCTCGACGTGGGTATGAATCTGCGCGCGTTGCCACAAGCCTGTTTGCCCTACGTGCCGCTCTTTGGGCGCGCCTTGCTGGAAATGGGCACCAAGACCGAAGATTACACGCAACTCACGTTGCGGATTGGACGCAAAACGGGGGGCATCGGGCGCGGTTCGTTGACGACGCTGGTGCGCGCGCTGGGTTCGCGCACCGCGAGCGACGCGAGTGCGGCGTGGCTCTTCTTGCGCGGCAAGGGGACGATGGCGCAGACGCAAGACCTACTCGCCATTCTGCGCGATGTGTTGCTCACGGTGAAGCTCGACAATCCCGCGCGCTTCAAGCAAATTGTGTTGATGGAGAAGGCACGGCAAGAGGCGGGGCTGATTCCTGCGGGGAATGCGGTGGCGGGTTCACGCGTGCGCGCGGCGTTCAACGAGTCCGATTGGCTCGATGAGCAGATGAGCGGTGTGAGCTATCTGTTCTTCTTGCGCGAACTGAGCGAAGTGATAGACAAGGATTGGGCGTCGGTTTTGGCGAAACTAGAAACGATTCACCGTACGCTCGTTACACGCGACGCCCTGCTCTACAACGTCACGCTCGATGCGGCGAACTGGGCGCAGTTCGAGCCGCAATTGCATGAGACAATAGCGCAGCTGCCCACCGCAACTATCACACCGCAAACATGGACACGCGAGACATTCGCCGCACACGAAGGACTGACGATGCCTTCGCAAGGCAACTACGTCGCCAAGGGCGCAAACATTTACGCAATGGGCTATTCATTACGCGGGTCGGCGTTAGTCGCAAGCGCGTTTGTGTCACGCAATTTCGTGCGCGAGCGCGTGCGCGTGCAGGGCGGCGCCTATGGCGGTGCATGTGGGTTCGATCGGCGCACGGGCGTCTTCACGTTCACCTCGTATCGTGACCCGAACTTGTTGAAGACATTGGAGAACTATGATGAAGCGGCGCATTGGTTGCGTCACGTTGACATCGGCGCGTCCGAATTGACGAACAACATCATCGGCACCATGAGCAGTTGGGATGCGTACATGTTGCCCGATGCGAAGGGCTTCGCTTCGCTGAGTCGCTATCTTGCCAACGACGACGACGACCTGCGCCAACAGCTGCGCGAAGAAATTCTCTCGACCACCATCAGCGACATTCGCAATTTCGCCGACGCGCTCGACTATGTGCGGACGCATGGGCGCGTCGTCGTGCTGGGTTCGCCGCAAGCGATTGACGCGGCGAATGCGGAGCGGGGTGGGATGTTGAGCGTGGTCAAGGTGCAGTGAGTGGTGAACGGCGAATAGGCAACTGTAAAGTTCAAAGTTCAAGGTTCAACCTTGAACTTTGAACATCAGCCAACTCTAATTACCTATTACTCTATGACTTACGATTTAGCGATCATCGGCGGCGGCATCGTTGGGCTTGCGACGACACTCTCGTTGCTGCAGCAACATCCGAACCTCAAAGCGATTGTCGTCGAGAAAGAAGCGCAGGTCGCCGCGCATCAAACGGGCCACAACAGCGGCGTCATCCATTCGGGCATTTATTACAAGCCGGGTTCCCTCAAGGCGCAGCTCTGTGTGAGCGGCGCGCGCAAGATGGAAGCGTTCTGCGAAGAAAATAACATTCCATACAACCTCATCGGCAAGGTCATTGTTGCTACCTCACCTGATGAGCTGCCACGTTTGCAAATGCTCTACGAGCGCGCGAAAGCCAATGGTGTGCCGGGTGTCATCGAAATTGCACCTGAGCAGTTGCGCGAGATCGAGCCGCACGCGACAGGTCTCAAGGGTTTGCACTCGCCGCGCACGGGCATTGTGGATTACAAAGACGTGTGCAACACGCTGCGTCGCATCATCGAGCAGCAGGGCGTGACGGTGCGGACGGGCGCGAAGGTGGTGGGTATTACACAATCATCCAACGAAGTCACGATGCAGACGACGCAAGGCGACATCGCTGCGCGCTATGTCGTCAATTGCGCGGGCTTGTATTCGGATGTGGTCGCGCGGATGATGGGGCAGGCGAGCGATGTGCGTATCGTGCCGTTTCGCGGCGAGTATTACATGCTCCAGCCTGCGAAACATCATTTAGTGAAGGGATTGATTTATCCCGTGCCTGATCCGCGTTTCCCGTTTCTTGGCGTGCATTTCACGCGCACAATTCACGGCGAGGTCGAAGCGGGCCCGAATGCGGTGTTTGCGTTTGCGCGCGAAGGCTACACGCTGGGCAAGATTCATGCGAGCGAGTTGATGGGCGCGCTGGCGTATCGTGGCTTCTGGATCATGGCAGCAAAGTATTGGCGCATGGCGTTGGGCGAGTATTATCGTTCGTTCAGCAAAGCCGCATTCGTGCGCTCGATGCAACGGCTTATCCCCGACATCCAGAGCGACGATGTGGCGCGCGGCGGCGCGGGTGTGCGGGCGCAAGCATTGAGCGCAACGGGCGAGCTCGTGGACGACTTCCGTATCGTCGAGACGGCGAGGGCGTTGCACGTCCTCAACGCCCCCTCACCCGCCGCGACGGCGAGTTTAGCGATTGGCGAATACATTGCGGCGCGCGTCAAAGTGAACAGTGAGCAGTGAACAGTTGCGAATCTTCGTCAATTTTTTCTTTAACACGAAGACACAAAGAATGCACAAAGGACACAAAGGCTTCTTTGTGTTCTTTGCGCCTCCTTTGTGACTGTGTTGAAAATATTGGGGGAGATTAACGAATGACGAACAGGAGAGGATTATGCGACTCGGTTTGAATCTTGGTTATTGGGGCGCGCTGCCCATAGACAATGTGGCGCTCGCGCAAGAGGCTGACCGTCTCGGCTTCCATTCCCTGTGGACGGCAGAGGCGTACGGCTCGGACGCGGTTACACCGTTGACGTGGCTCGCGGCGCAAACATCACGCATCAACGTCGGCACCGCCATCATGCAGATGCCCGCGCGCACGCCGGCGATGACGGCGATGACGGCGGCGACGCTCGACTTGTTGACGAACGGACGCTTCATCTTGGGCTTGGGTATGTCGGGGCCGCAAGTCGTGGAAGGTTGGCACGGCAATTTGTATGGCAAGCCATTGGAACGCACGCGCGAATATGTGAGCATCGTCCGCACGATTCTCAAGCGTGAAGTGCCACTCGAACATCATGGCGAACATTACGACATTCCCGTGCAAGGTGGCACGGGTCTCGGCAAGCCGTTGAAGCTCATCGTCCATCCGAAGCGCAAAGACTTGCCTATCTACCTTGCGGCGATTGGACCGAAGAACATCGCGCTCGCGGCGGAGATTGCCGACGGTTGGATTCCGACATTCTTCTCACCGTATCGCATGAACGTGTTCAAGCCATCGCTCAACGAAGGCTTCGCCAAAGCAGGCAACAGCAAGAGTCTTGCGAACTTTGACTTAGCGCCATTCGTCCCTGTGCTGATGGGCGATGACGCGCAGGCGTGCTTGAGCATGGTGAAGCCGAGCCTGGCGCTCTATGTGGGCGGGATGGGCGCGCGCAACAAAAATTTCTACAACGAGCTCGTGTGTCGTTATGGTTACGAAGCCGACGCGAAAAAAATTCAAGACCTCTATTTGTCGGGCAAGAAAGCCGAAGCGGCGGAAGCCGTGCCCGATGCGCTCGCGGACGAAGTGTCGTTGTGCGGACCGAAGGAGCGCATCAAAGAACGCTTGCACGCGTATCGTGACGCAGGCGCGACCACGCTCATCTGTGGGATGTATAGCATGGAGACGCTGCGGACGATGGCGGAGCTGGTGATGTGAGAGAGGCAGACCTCGCGGGTTCCCCAAACCCGCGAGGTCTTGGGAGTGACGATGAATCTCAACTGGCGCCAATGGCAACCTCCCAACGATGCGCTTATCATCACGACGCTCGACGCGCACGCGGCAGGCGAACCATTGCGTATCATCACGGGCGGCTTGCCTGTATTGCAAGGCGACACAATGCTGGCGCGACGACGTTACTTGCGTGAAAATTTTGATCATGTGCGTCGCGCGTTGATGTGGGAGCCACGTGGGCATTTCAATATGTATGGTTGTGTGCTGACGCCACCCGTGACTGCGGACGCGCACCTTGGGGTGTTGTTCATGCACAACGAAGGTTACAGCACGATGTGTGGGCATGGGGTCATCGCGCTCGTGACCGCGCTCATCGAAACGGGCACGCTGCCCACGACGGGCGCGCAAACAGCCGTGAATCTCGACACGCCTGCGGGACTCGTGCGCGCGACGGCACACCTCGACGAGCATGGTCACGTCGCGCGTGTGTCGTTCTTGAATGTGCCATCGTTCTTGTATGCACGTGATGTCGAAGTTGATGTGCCACAGTTTGGGCGCGTCGTCGTGGATGTTGCATTCGGCGGCGCGTTCTATGCGTTCTTGCCCGCGTCGCGTGTGGGCTTGCGCGTCATGCCAGAGCAGGTGACACAACTCGTCGTGGCGGGCGAGGCTATCAAACAAGCCGTGAATCAGACTATGACCATCAAGCATCCATTGGAAGATGACTTGGGCTTTTTGTATGGCACGATTCTGACGGACGCGCCCGCAGATGTTTCACATCACAGTCGCAACATTTGCGTCTTCGCGCACGCCGAAGTAGATCGGTCGCCCACAGGCACGGGTGTGTCGGCGCGGCTCGCGTTGCATCATGCAAAAGGCGAGTTGAGGGATGATGAGACCATCGCCGTCGAGAGTATCCTTGGCAAGGACAGCGTGTTTGTGGGGCGCATTGCGGGACGCACGCGCGTTGGCGACTATCCCGCGATTGTGCCAGAGGTGAGCGGCACGGCGCACATCACGGGGCGACACGAGTTCATCATCAGCCCGCGTGATGCGTTGGGGCGAGGGTTTTTGGTGGAAGGCGTTTGAGGCAACCCACCTTACGCGGTCATTGCGAAGGAAATGAAGCAATCTCCATGTCACGTGAGTGAGATTGCACCGCAAACAACGCTGGCAAACAACGCTCGCAATGACACCTGTGCGTAAGGTGTTTGAGGCGGGGAGAGCGGCGATTATTTCTTGCGCTTCTTCGCGGTGGTCGCGCGCTCGCGGAGCCAATCCACTTTGTCGTAGAGGTCTGCGAGTCGGATGGAGATTTTGGGCGTCTGCAAGTGCAGCTTGTCTGTCAGCCGACGATGCTCGAACAACTGCCACGTGCGATCCGCCTCGCGTTGAAAATAATCCACGTAAGGCTGATCGGGGTCAATCAGAATGTAGCCTTGCAGTGATTTCAACGGGCGATACAAATCGAATTTCTTGCCACGCTCATAGGCGCGTGTTTTCGGCGACAAGACTTCTGCGATGACTGTTGGGTTAAGCAACGTGTCATTGTGTCCTTTAGCAAATTCGGGTTCACCGCAGACGAGTGTGACATCGGGATAGGTGTACATGCCACTCTCTTTGACTTGCACGCGCATGTCACTGGGGTATACGATACACGGTATGTGTTTGACTCGCTGATGAGCTGTAGCAAACACATTGCCAACGACGATATTATGGTTGCTGGCGCCGCCCGCTATCTCGGTGACGACGCCTTGATGGTATTCGTGTTTGATCTCAGAGGTCTCCTCGAGTTTCAGATATTCAAGCGGCGTATAAGGTTTCTTAGTTAATAGGGTCATAGCGAATGTCTTCTTCACACGGATTTCACAACGGCTGTATTATATATGGCGAATAGCGAATAGCGAATAGCCAATGGTAAATAGCGACCTGCCATCCGCCATCTGCCATCCGCCATCTGCCAAAGGTCAATCCCCATGTCCACCACACCCATCGAAGTTTTCTTTTCGTACGCACACAAGGATGAAGACTTGCGCGACGAGCTCGCTAAACACCTCACGTTGCTGCAACGGCAAGGCGTCATCAGCGCGTGGTATGACCGCAACATCAGCGCGGGCATGGAGTGGAAGCAGGCCATTGACGCGCACCTGAACAGCGCGTGTTATCTTGTTGCTGGTCAGCGCAGATTTTCTCGCGTCGGATTACTGCTACGATATTGAAATGAAACGCGCGTTGGAACGGCATGAGCGCGGCGAAGCGCGCGTCATCCCCATCATCCTGTGCGCGTTGGCGCAAGCGGACGAGGCACAGACGGCGGAGGCGTTGTTCAATCGCGCACAGTTAGATGAGGCGACAGGGCAAGCGAGTTTGAAGGTGTTGTTGCAGCATGATGTCATCATGGCAACGCAGACCTCGAAGGTTTTGGAAACCTTTGAGGTCTTATATGACTTTGCCGTGCCGTTGATGCGATAGTGGATACGGACGTATGCGTGAGGGGCGGTCAACGGAATAGAACGGAAGGAACGGAGAGCGCGGTCAACGGAATAGAACGGAGGGAACGGAGAGCGCGGTCAACGGAATAGAACGGAGGGAACGGAGAGCGCGGTCAA